>JBFJTQ010000023.1:0-10437 GCA_041625275.1 Binatia bacterium
CACTCATAAACCACAGCTGAACATAACACGATTATGTCGAGAAGGGGAACGTAATGCTGCTCAGCCGCTACCAGAGGAACAGTGACCTATCCTATCACCAAATTTCGCTAGCAGCTCCAGCGGGTTAGGCCTGAAAAATTCAGAATGTGCCCTATTCTATTGCGACAATGTAGTTTTTTGCCGAAACAGAATTTCTCAATCTTATGAAATACGACACCTTCCGCGCGCAGCCTTTCAACTTTCCCTTCGCTTAATTCTTTAACAAAAACCGTACTTGTATCGCATTTCACATTACTTGCCTTATAATATCTCGCGATTTGCCAAGCTTCAGGTTTGCTCTCCACCTGGTAATACAGTGAGACCGTATGAGGAGATCCCAACAACGTTGGATCATCGGCGGGCGTTTGAAATTCAGCGCAAATAAACAGCATAATTTCTCCCTTTCCGTTTCCCCCCAAAGCCCGTGATTCGCCTAACGCTAAGCTCAGGCATTGCGGTTAACGATCGCTTCGAAGCCAAGTTAGTCATCAAGAAAAAGACGCTTGTCGTTGTCAAGGTTTGAGCTGTCTAACCGCAGATTCGATCTCGTCTAGCCCCTTTACCACCATCGCAGCGCAGTTAGAGCTCTTCGTCCAGTCCAACTCCTCCTTGATCTCCTTCAGTTCGTTGAGTATGTCCTTGAGCTTATCGACGACTTGACTCAGCAAGTCTACAACTTCCGAAGTGGCCATGATTGATCTCCTTTTGCGGTCAACTATGAATATGCCGGTCGGCATAATATACGTCGATAAGACTTTTGCGACAGCGTGTTTTCCTTAACATTTTTGAAAATTTGCCACCGCGTTTATAGATCAGTGGCGGTTCCGAATGGCCGTCCAGGTCGTAAATCGTTTGCAGGGCTGAACCCTCCTTCAAAAAATAGGGACAACCGCCAGCAGCGATATTAGTACCCGCGAAGACGACCGGCAAGAAAAAAACGGCGTTGAGCGGTGCGGTTATTGGAGGTTTTCCACTTCAGCGAGGCGGTCAAAGCGTGCGATTACCGTCTGGTGAGACGCCGATCTTGACGAGATCGATCAGTGTCTGGCGACTAAGATCGATCACGCCGACCTCATCCGACCGCTCGCAGCCGACAAACGCGCATTCGCCCGCCGGGTCGAACGCGATGTGGGCGGGAGCGCCGCCGACTTCCAGCCGCGCTCGCGTTTCATGGGTCGCGGCATCGATTACACAGACGCTGGACTCTCCGGTATTTGAGACCACGAGCCAGCGGCCGTTCGGAGTGATCGCAAAGAAGTGCGGGTATATGCCAACGGGAATGCGCTTCACGACACGATGATCTCTCGTGCTCCAAACCGTCAGGTCATCCGAGGCGAAATTCGCCACGTAACCATATCGGCCGTCCGGGCTCAGCGCCGGAAGATGCGCCGCTTTTCCCGCCGGGATTGTCGTCACGATCTCGTGGTTGGCGGTATCGACGACCGTGACATCGTCGGAGAGCGTGTTGGCCACGTAAGCAAACCGGCTTGCGGCATCAAACGCGATATGCCCCGGTCCCAGACCAACGCCGACTTCCGCAACCACGGTCTGCTCGCGGGCATCGATGACGCTAATCGAATGAGAGCCGCTGTTCGGCTGATAGGCCCAGCGGCCATCGGGGGACAAGGCGATGTCATGGGGCGCTGCACCCACCGGGAGCGACTTCAAAAACCGCCCTTCGCTAGCCACAATCGTAACCGACTGCTCGGGTCCGCTGGGCAAATACACCGTATGGTCGTCCGGCGCAACACAGGGAAGCAGCGGTCGTTTTCCCGTGGTCACGGTCGCCACCACCTCGTCGCGCGAGGTATCGATAATCGTCAAATCGTTGGAGGCGCTGTTGGCAACGTACAGGCGCCCGCCATCATGGGATAGTTCGAGATGGGAAGGGTCATCGCCCACGGGAATATGGTCGATCACTCTGCGCGTCGACCCATCGAGGACGGCGACCCGATTTTGCGTCGTGTTGGTATAAATGCGCCCGTCTCGATGGCTTACCACTGAATGCGCACCGCGCAGTCCGACACGTGCGCTGGAAGCGTCGGGGGAGAGGACAAGAAACGCGGCGTCATCCTCACGCTCAAGCGATACGCGGTAACCCTGCTCCAGCATGGAAACATATGGCCGCACAGGCTGCTCTTCGACTCGTGCCCGCACCACGGCATGTGAGCCCCGGAGCATGCGGTACTGTTCGCCTAGGCGAGCGACTTGATGCTCCGGCGCAAGCCCCCGCAGATCGAGATAAACGGTTTGAGCTACCATGCGGACATCTTTAACGCGCGACGCTGCGCCATGGAAGCCATCCCATGGCGACAGCGACCGCCTCCGCGCCGATCGTTTTCTTTTTCCGCACCACAAGCAAAACTGATGTGCTCTCAATCAACGGCTGCGAACGTCAGGGGGAAACCGCCGTTCCGTTTGGTGTCGATGCGTCTGAGGGTATCAGAAATTCGGGTTGTCTTGTCAAGCCAACGATTCGGTGCGCCGTTCAGATTCGAGCTGACGGCTTCACAGGGGGACGCAGCAGCAGGCTGAGCAACGCCGAGGTCAGCAGGGCAGCGACAAAAATGACGATTGAGAGCCCGTACCCCTTGGTCAAATCGAACAAAAACCCAAAGAACGGCGGTCCCAAGGCGGCCAGAACATGCGTGAGCAGCAAACCCATGCCGCGCACCTTGCCGAGCGACTGGCGGCCGAAATAGTTCGCCCACAGAATTTCCGACAAGACCATGCCGCCTCCGAGACCGATACCGTACAGCAAGAATCCAGCGTAAAGGAAAAAAATGTCAGCTGTCGTGACGGCCACCGTGAGACCGGCCGCCTGAATGATGAATTTGCACATCGTGGCGATCCGAATATTCGTACGTTCCGCCATCAAGCCCCATCCCAGCGGTGAGGCAAGCTGCATGGAAGCGATGACGCTCATGACCGTCGCCGCCACCACTGGGGAGTGGCCCAGGTCGCTCACATAGGCGAAGACATGAAGATTTAGCCCGGTGACTCCAACGCTGGAAACCCCAAAGATCACCACGAGCAACCAAAATGCGCGGGTGCGGAGCGCCTCGGACCGGCTCCAGGCGACGTCTTGCGAGTCGGGAACATAGTGCGAGGGCTTTGTTTCCCGTATTCCCCGAGAATCTCTTGAACTCGACGGGCTGAACTCACCATCCAGCGAGAGCCCCATCTCTTCGGGGGATCGCCTGACAATCACCAGGGCGGGGCCGACGACCAAAACAATCGTCACGAGTCCGAAGATCAGCCAGGTATAGCGCCAACCCAGCCAAAGGATCAGGGTCGCCGCAACAATGGGCATGCAAACCTTGGCAAAACCCACGCCCATGCCGGAAAAGGCGATGGCCCGCCCCCGTCGGCGGTAAAACCAGTGCGCAATGATGATGTTGATGACCATGTATCCCATGAACGCATCGCCGACGGTCACCAGCGTCCATCGCAACAGGAGGAACTGCCAAAAACTCTCGATATAACTCAGAGCGATAAAGCCGATTCCGACGGCGATGGCCCCGAGTGCCATCATCCAGCGGCCGCCGTATCGATCCACTAACGTCCCGATCAGGGGCGCCATGCAGGCAGCGACCAGTCCTTCTCCCGAACGGAGCAGCGAAAAAACGCCGCGGGAGACGCCCAGTTCAGCCGTCAAAGGTTTGAGGAAGACACTTAGGGTGCTGGCCAGTGAAAACGTGGAAGCGATATTGGCGACGAATCCCACGGCGACGATATACCAGCCGTAGAAAATTCTTCCGTTGCGCGCCGTGGCTGCCGCTTCCTCCGTGGGTGTCACAGCAAAGCCATATCAGGCTTTTCCGGTTCTGCGCAATTGAGCCTGGGTTCCGCGGTCACGGATAAGGCAGGTGCCAAGGCGGGTGGGCGAGACTGGCACACCGGATAAAGTTGCGCTAACCTTCAAATCATACTTTGTTAGGAAAGGATTTCTCATGAAGCGATGGCTGCTCGCCTCGAGCACACTCTTTTTATTGCTCCCAACCGTGGTATCCTCTCAGCCGGCGGAGACAGGAGCCAAAGCGCCGTTCGTTACGGCAAACGGCGAAGCCGTCGTCACGGTGGAGCCCGACCAGGCTGAAATTGACATTGGGGTCGTCACTCAGGCCAAGGATGCGCCCGATGCCGCTAAAGAAAATGCCGACAAGCTCGCCCGCGTGATGGCACAAGTGAAGTCCGTGCTGGGCAGGAATGACGAGGTCAAAACTGCCACTTACTCACTCAACCCCAACTATCGGTACCCGCGCGAGGGCGGCAAGCCGGAGATCACCGGTTATACCGCGACCAATGTGCTGCGCATCAAAACCGGAACGCTTGTCAACGTTGGCAAGTTGATCGATGCGGCCATGGGCGCGGGGGCCAACACGATTCATCGTCTCGTTTTCAATCTCAAAGACGAGAGCGGCGCCCAGTTGCAGGCATTGCGCCTGGCCTCTCGAAAGGCCAAGGCAAAAGCCGAGGAGATGGCCGGCGCGTTAGGGCTGAAGATCGTCAAGATTCTCTCCGTGACCGAGGGAGATCGAGGCGTACGTCCCCTCGTCATGAGCCAGGGACGCGTTGCGCAAATGGAAACGATAGCGGCGGCGCCCACCCCGGTAGATGCGGGCACCATAGAGGTCCGCTCCACGGTCGTATTGACCGCGCAAATCGGTCCGCGGTAATCCCAATCGGAACGAACCATATGACTAAGCGGTCCGGGACGGCCGTGAGACCGGAAATCGTGCGCATACCCTTCGGGATGGCAAATATCAAGTTATAAATCTGCAATCTGCCATTCCGAGCGCAGCGAGGACGAGGTGCCCTCAAGGCACCGACCCATTGCCAACGTTTGTAGGGCTAACGGGCCGAGCGGGTTTGAAAAATTATCGGTTTGGGCTATTAGCTACTTTCCGTTCCGCTTCGCCTTTGAAGGCGCTTTAGAAAAACGCCGGCTTATCCTTCAAGTAGTGCTCCCGCATCAGCGGGCGATACCGCTCCATGATATCCCGGTTTAGTTCGAGCGGCGGTTTCTGTTCCGGCGGCAGCAATGGACGATACTCGACGTCGCCGATTTCTTCCTTGAACGTTTCCTTGGCTTTTGCAACCAGACGAGGGTCAAGGAACAGATCGATCGCCGAAGCTGCCATGGCTTTGGCCCCGACCACGGCACCTTTGTGGGCGATGGAGGTTGCCAGCGATACGCCCGCCGACCAGTGATGGTAGGAAACGCCGGGGATATTCGACGGGAAGTTGATGAGGCCCGTCGGCACTACCCAGGAGACTTCTCCCGAATCGTTGGCGGAAACGGACTGCACGCACTCTTTCAGGGGCGAAACTTGGGTCGGCATCCCCCTTTGCTTTGCCTTGATTTTTTCCTGCACGTCATGAACGAGTTTCTGCTCCGCCTCGGACCACTGCGGCATGCCGATCCGCTCGATGTTTTGGTGAATGGTTTCCGCCAGCGTTCGATTGGCCCGCGTCGGCCAAACTGCGCTCAGCACACTCACGGAATAAGAAGTATCGGTCATGATGGCCGCGCCTTCCGCAATGCGCTTGGCCTTCTCGAACAACACCCTTGCCTTGTCGCCGGTTGCTTCGCGAAAAAACCACCAGATGGCGGCCCGATTGGGGATCACGTTGGGCTGATCCCCGCCATTGGTGATCACACGATGACTTCGTTGACTCGGTTCGAGGTGCTCGCGCAGCTTGTCCCAGCCCACATCCATCAGAACCACTGCGTCCAGGGCGTCGCGCGCATTCCAGGGTGCCGTCGCCGCGTGAGCGCTCTGGCCCTTGAAAGTAAATTCCGCCGATATCAGCGCGTACTGCCTGAGGCCGTAAACCGTGCCGAATTCCATGCCGATATGGTCATGAAAGGCCGCGTCGACATCGGCAAAAAAGCCGTCACGCACGAAATAGGGGCGGCTGACGACCTGCTCTTCGGCCGGGGCGCCAAAAATCTTCAGCGTGCCCTTGAGCCCGAACTCATCCATGGCTTTCTTGACCGCGAACGCAGCACCGATCATGACTGCCCCATTCACGTTGTGTCCTTCGCTGTGACCCGGCGCGCCTTCGATGATCGGCTTCGGTTCGGGAACGCCGGGAGCTTGAGAGGACGCCGGGGTCGCGTCGAATTCCGTGTGAAAGGCGATCACCGGCTGGCCCGAGCCGTAGGTGGCCATGAACCCCGTCGGCATCCCGGAGAGGTTGCGCTCGACGCTGAATCCAGCCTGTTCCAGGATCTGCATCATCAGACCGGCGGTCTCGACCTCCTGCATGCCCAACTCGCCGAAATAGAAAATGTTGTCGCACAGCAGAGCGATGGCATCGCTGTTGCGTTCGACAACATCGAGGACAAATTGTTTTTCCTTGTCGTTAGTCACGTCTCAGCCCCCCCTTAAATTTTGCTTCGCCAAAAAAGAAAATCCTCCGCTCGCCCCAAGACACCAGCCATGCAAGTGATCGAGTTGAACGCGCTAGCGCCAATTTTTCATGGCTAGGAGCCAGCGGGAGGCGAGCTCTCCAGAGCGCACCCGAGGGGATGCGCGTTTCGTCGCGAAATGACTCCATGGTCAGAAAGCCTTGCACCCGTTCCTGATTCTCACCCCGCAAACTTCCCCGGATCTCTGTAATAGTGCTTATAATACCAATCGGCGATTTCCCAGCCCGTCGTTTTCCAAACGCCCTCATGGGAACAGATATAGTCGAGCGCCTTGTCAAGATATTTGATTCTGAACGGAAGACCGATGATAAAGGGATGGAGCGGCAAGGCCATGACCTTCCCCCCCGACTTGCTTTCCCTGTAAAGCGTATCGAATTGATCGCACACCATCCGGTAGTACTGCTCTGGCGTAAAATCCGCGCGCACGAACATGCGCATGTCGTTAATGCCTTGCTCGTAGGGGACCACAAGCATGCGTCCCGACTTGACGCGCATGGGGACCGGTTGATCGTCGCAAGCCCAATCGCAGACATACTCGAATCCCTCCGCCGCAAGGTGATCCGGGGTGTTGAAGGTTTCAATAAGCCCAGGGCCGAGCCATCCTTTAGGCGGTCGCCCCGTGGCGTTCGTGATCGTGTTCTTGATGCCATGGATGATGTTGCGTTCCTCGGTTTCCGGATAGCCGCTCATGTCGCGGCTGTTTGTCTCGCCGTGACCGAGCCACTCCCAGCCGCGCTTGTTGCCTTCTTCAATAATCTGCGGATGGTGGGTGCAGACGTCAGCGTTGAGCAACACGCTTGCGCGCAGGCCATAGCGGTCGAAGACCTCCATGAGCCGATAGACCCCGATGCGCGCCCCATAGTCGCGCAGGGAAAAGCCCTGGATGTCCGGAACATGTGAACTCCCCGAACCGCGTATCGGCTTGTCGAAGTGAAAGTATTCGATATTCGGACATACCCAAAAAGCGATCGTGGCGTTGTTAGGCCACTCGATGGGCTCTCGCTTGAACGCGGGAAGATAGTCGTAGCGTCGATTTTCCATGTGTGATGATGGCTCCTTTCCGGACCAGCGTTAGCTGGCAAAATTCACCGCGATCTAACCTATTCCACCTGCCGAATTGCCGTCAAGCACACGGCACGGTGCCGCTTGAGGTAATTTTGCGGACAATGTATGCTTCGCCTCGTCATTTCCTGCCCTTCGAGCTGAAGATCGTTGCCCGGATCGTCCGGGCGATCATATTCCTATAATGGCTGCCAAGGGTAACGAGGAGTTTATTAGGAGGCATCAATCATGGCTGAGTGCCCGGTTTGCGGCGGCACGGTAAATCTGGGCGAAGACACCGTCGAAGGAGAACTCATCCCCTGCGCCGAATGCGGCTCAGAGCTGGAGGTCACTGGCATAAACCCCTTCGCCCTCGCCGAAGCGCCCAAAGAGGAGGAAGACTGGGGCGAATGAGCATCAAAGTCGGTTTTTTGCATTCCTTGATCCGGCCGGAGGAAAAGCTTCTCATCAAAGAGTTCGAGAGTCGCCCTGGCGTCGAGCTCTGCATGGTGGATGATCGCAAACTCGCTTTCAATTTGGGCAAAGACCGTTTTTCTTTCGACGTCGTCATCGAGCGCTGCATCAATCACTCGCGCGCCCTCCATGCACTGCGACTTTTCGAGTGCGCCGGCGTCCGGTGCGTCAACACTTCGAAGGTGGCCACCATTTGCGGCGACAAGATACTGACTTCCATCGCCTTGGAAGAGCATAAGGTGCCGCAGCCCGAGGTGCGCATCGCCTTCACCGAAGACTCTACAGTGCAAGCCATCGAAGACATGGGTTATCCCGTCGTCTTGAAACCGGCCGTGGGCTCATGGGGACGCCTGCTCTCCAAAGTGAACGACCGCGACGCCGCAGAAACTATTCTTGAACACAAGGTAACTCTCGGCAGCTATCATCACTCCATCTTTTACGCGCAAAAATATGTGGACAAAAAAGGGCGCGATATCCGCAGTTTCGTCGTCGGCGATGAATGTATCGCCGCCATCTACCGTGTTTCCGATCACTGGATCACCAACACCGCCCAGGGAGGGAAGGCGTACAACTGCCCGCTGACGGATGAGTTGAAAGATTTATCCGTAAGGGCTGCCCAGGCGGTCGGCGGAGGCGTCGTTGCCATCGACGTTTTCGAGACCGGCAACGGGCTGCAGGTCAATGAAGTGAACTACACCATGGAATTCCGCAACAGCATCGCGACGACTGGGGTCGATATACCCAGGCTGATCGTTGATTACGTCCTGCGGATGGCCAAAGGTTAGAGTCTTGGAAAAAATCAAAGTCTCCATCGTCGGCGGCTCCGGCTACTCGGGAGGCGAGCTTTTGCGTCTGCTGCTTGGCCATCCCCGAGTCGAGGTGCAACAGGTCACCTCCGAGCGTTCCGCCGGCAAGCTCGTGTTCAAAGCCCATCCCAATCTACGCAAGCGCACGCAGCTTCAGTTCTCGAAAATAGCGGAGCTGCGCCCGGCCGACGTTTTGTTCCTCTGCCTGCCCCATGGTGAGGCGATGGGCAGGTTCGATACGTTCAAAGCCATCGCACCCAAGACGATCGACCTGAGCGCGGATTTCCGTCTGGCCAGCGAAGATTCCTACAAAGAATGGTACGGCAAGCCACACGCGTGCCCCGAGCTCCTGGGCCAATTCGTCTACGGCATACCCGAGCTTCATCGCGAGGCCATGCGCAACGCGCATCTGGTGTCCAGCGCCGGCTGCAATGCCACGGTAACCATTCTTGGCCTTTACCCTTTCTATAAGCTCGGGCTCGTCGAGCCCGACCGAACCGTCGTGGAGGTCAAAGTCGGCTCGAGCGAGGGCGGCAACACGCCCAGCGCCGCGTCCCATCACCCGGAGCGCAGCGGCGCCGTGCGCTCCTTCATGCCGACGCGGCATCGCCACACCGGTGAGGTGATCCAGGAGTTGGGGTTCGGCAAGCCCATCCAGGTCCATCTGTCTGTGACCTCCATCGAACTGGTGCGCGGCGCCCTGGCCACGTCGCACCTGTTCTTGAAAGATAAGCTCGAGGACAAAGACATCTGGAAGGCGCTGCGGCAAGTTTACGGCCGGGAACCCTTTATACGCATCGTTAAGGAAGCCGATGGCACCCACCGTTACCCCGAACCCAAGTGGCTCGTCGGAACCAACTATTGCGACATCGGCTTTCAGAGGGATGAAATTTCAAACCGGCTCGTCGTCATCAGCGCCATCGACAATCTCATGAAAGGCGCCGCGGGACAGGCAGTACAAGCCTTCAATATCATGCACGGCTTCGACGAACCCGAAGGGCTGGACTTTCCCGGCCTTCACCCGCTCTGACCATGTGCCGACTGCTGCTCGCCAAGGCCGGGCTGGAGTTTGAAATCGCGGATCAACTGCAACGGCTCGCCTACATCGCCAAACACAGTAAAGAGTTCCAAGGGCACGGTTGGGGTTGTGCTTACCTCAGAGACGGCAGCTGGACGCATTACAAGAACATTCAGCCTATCTGGGAGGACGATTTGGGCCGCTTTGGCGCGACCACCCTGCTCTTGGCCCATGCCCGCAGCGCTTTCAAAGACGAAGGAATCACGATAGAGAACAATATGCCCTTTTGGGACGAACGTTACGTTTTTGTTTTCAACGGCGAACTGCGCGGCGTGAGAATCACGGAACGGGGCCGCATCGGCGCCGAAAAGATTTTCAACTTCATCAAGCGTTTTGACCACGGCGATATGGGGGAGGCGCTGAGGCGGGGCACCGATATCATTTGCAAACGCACGAAATACGTTCGCGCCATGAACATCATCATTGCCGACAAGCGCAACGCCTACGTGGCTTCGGTCTTCAACGAAGACCCCGATTACTTCACCTTGCACGAACGCCGGGGGGGAGAAGGCGGAGAGGTTTTGGTGTGCTCGGAGCCTCTGGCCGGCCTCGGCGGCTGG
>JBFJTQ010000024.1:0-10375 GCA_041625275.1 Binatia bacterium
GGTAAAAGACAAGGGGGCCATGCCGATAATTAAAATTAGACGCCGACGGGAGGCGAAAAAGAGCAAGGCAAATATGGGTAACTCCGAACAAGAAACCTTGAGACCAGGGGATTTGCTCAAGGTCGTCAAGCCGATTCGCTCGCAGAAGACCGGAGTGTTCCTGCCGCGGGAAGGCACATTCGTACGCGCCGTGGAAAACATGGGACGAAAACTCATTCTTGTGAACTTCGGACCGGCAGGCGAAGAGTACTTGTTCCCCGACGAGGTCGCTCCGGAACCGAGCCGGTAAGCCGACCTGGGATAACGGATTTAATAATTCTGTTAACCAAACTGTCACCCTCGCGCTGAAACTTGCAACTAGGCCTGTGGGCGCGCGCCCAAGCACATCCTTTCCGATCCTTCCGTTTGGTTCTCTCCCATTGATTTGATAAAAAATAGCTGCCGGCTGCGGCCAGCGCATTTTATGGACGAACGAGATATCAAAGATTATCACGCGCATATTTACTACGATCCGGAGACGCGCGAGGCGGCGAAACGGCTACGAGCCAGCCTCGCTGCGAAATTCCACGTCCAGCTCGGGAGCTGGCACGATGAGCCGGTGGGACCGCACCCCAAATCCATGTATCAAGCGGTGTTCGCGCCATCGGAGTTCGGATCCGTTGTCCCTTGGCTTATGCTTCATCGCGAAGGGCTGACCGTGTTGATTCATCCGTCAACAGGCGCGAGTCTTGGCGATCATCTTGATCGCGCGCTCTGGCTTGGAACAGCGCTCAAGTTGCGGGAAAGCACGCTAAGGCGCGGGTAAGTTAACGAGGGCACTGTGAGGGCATGAAGAAAGTTTATTCGGCAAAAGATCCGCTAATGGCGGGCCACATGAGAAACGTGCTTGCTACCTTCGGCATTGACTGCGTGACGCGGAACCTTGACCTTTCCACCGCAGCTGGCGAGATCCCACCCATTGAGTGCTGGCCGGAACTATGGATCTTGGATGATGACAGAGCCGCCGAGGCTGAAGCGATAATCAAGAAAACCCTTTCCCCCCTGGAGTCAGTGAAAACACCATGGCATTGTGATGGCTGCGGAGAAGAGGTGGAAGGACAGTTTACCGAGTGCTGGAATTGCCGGCGCAGTCACCCCGACTTCCGGGCGGGCCAACGGAATCATATGCGGCTGGTTAAAACGACGGGTCGAAATCGCTAGTCTGCCGTATTTGAAATCCGTTGGAGAGATCACCGCTCAAGGTAGATCCTTGCAGTCCAAAAGCAATGCTCCTGCGGTTCAATGGAAGCGGGCAGTAGCCGGTGACGGACCAAACGCAGAGGTTTACTTAGGGCAATCATAGAGAAAAACAGATTGCGAAATCACAGCCATCTTGACAAAGCTTTCATAGATGAGCGGACAACCATGGCCGGTGCATAAGGGAGCAACCTCAAAGCCGGGGCGACAGCTTGCCAACTCGCAACATGGAGTGCGAAACTTTGCGCTTGGTTGTATTCGCCAATCCAGACTCACCCCAGGCTCGGCACACGCCGTATCCGCAACTGCGGAGTCCGGGTTCAGTGGGACGGCTGGCTTCTCGCTGATGCTAAAGAGGGGCAGTGGGATGAACGGGCAGGGCGAACAGTCTGGTTTGACCGATTTCCCTGTAAGTGTTAGAGGTCGCCCCAGTTACAGGAAGTTCTCCGCAACAATTGAGCGCAATCATAGAAAGAAATCGAGGGACTGAAATGGCCACGCAAAAAATATCGCTCACCGAACATGATGCCGTCGCAACGCTGACGCTAAACCGGCCCGACCGGGAAAACTCCGTTGATCCCGAAATGATGGCAGCCATAGTGGAGGCGCTCCGCCGCACCAGTGCCCAAGGCAGCGCTCGCATATTGGTCCTGCGCGGGGAGGGAGGAAACTTCTGCGCCGGACGCGATCCCGGCACCGTTCAACCAAAGAATGCGGCGGACTGGAGTCAGGTGCTTGCGCAGATTGTCGAGGCCAATCAGGCGCTGGCCTCGTTCTCCGGCATCAGCGTGGCTCTGGTTCAGGGGAAAGCGCACGGATTTGGTTGTGGCGTGGCCGTGCAGAGCGATTTCACCATCGCCGCGGACGATGCGCGCTTTGGTTTCCCGGAAATCAAAGCCGGCTTCCCGCCGACCGTGGTCATGTCGTACCTCAGCCGTTGGGTGGCGCGGAAGAAGGCGTTTGAATGGGTCGTTACGGGCGAAGAAATGGACGCGCGCGAGGCGGAGCGTTTTGGCCTTATCAACCGAATCGTGGCGCGCAAGGAACTGGAGGCCGAGGGCGGGCGTTGGGTGGACATGCTCATGAAAAAAAACGCCCGGGCCCTGGCGGCCTGCAAAGCATTCTTTCGCGACACGGCCTACCTGGATCCTCAGGACGCGGCGCGCTACGGTGTGTCACTCCTCGCTAATTTCATGGCCAGCCGGGGCGGTTGAGCACGCTTAACTGAAAATCAGGTTCGAAGAGCTTTTACATGGAGTATCGCCAACTGGGCAATTCCGGCGTCCGTGTTTCCGTCATCGGTCTTGGTGCCAACCGTTTCGGATCGGACAAAGTGCAGCAGGCCGAAGTCACGCGAATCATCGACACCGCCTTGGATGTTGGCGTCAACTTTGTCGATACCGCCAACGTCTACAACCGGGGCGCCTCGGAAGTAACTCTCGGTGAGGCCTTAAAAGGTCGCCGTGACCGGTTTGTCCTGGCGACGAAGTTTTCCCGGCCGCTAGGAGACGGCCCCAACAGCAAGGGCACATCGCGCTATCACATGACGCAAGCGCTGGAGGCCAGCTTGCGCCGCTTGCAAACGGACCACATCGATCTCTATTACGTCCACCGGTGGGATGAGAGCACGCCGATCCAGGAAACCCTGAGAGGGTTGGATGACCTCGTGCGCGCAGGAAAAATCCTGTATGTCGGCGCCTCGCAATTCGCCGCCTGGCATCTCGCCCACGCCAATGTCTTGGCAGAACTGCGCGGCTGGTCGCCGTTTGTCGTCATTCAAGCACACTACCACATGTTCGAGCGCCGGGTGCAGAGCGAAATAGTGCCCTATTGCCGCGCCCAAGGCGTCGGCCTGATCCCCTATTTTCCGTTGGCTGGTGGATTTCTGACCGGCAAGTACAGGCAAGGCGAACCTCCGCCGCCGGGGTCCCGAGGGGAATATGTCGCCTACGTGCAAAAGTATATGACCGAAAAAAACTTCGCTCGAATGGCCAATTTAACGGCGTGGGCCGAGAAACGCGGTCGAGGCATGAACGAGCTGGCGCAAGCCTGGCTTCTGGCCCAGCCGCAGGTCTGTTCGGTGATTTCGGGGGCGACCGCACCTGAACATGTGACCAGCAACGCCAAGGCAGCCGATTGGCGTCTGGCGGCAGCGGAACTCGACGAGATCGAGGCCCTTCTTAAAGTGTAGCTCGCCTCTGGCACACCGGATTGCGCAACTCGGGGAGGTTCCACCTTGGTTTAGCCCGGATTCCCCAGGAGAAGGTCGCTTAAGTAGCCTGCGGAGCTCCGCTCAACTCAAGACAAACTCTTCGTCGCCGCGGGAATGGGGCCGTGCCCCTACGCGAACGATCGTCGCCGGTGCGTAGAATCGCGATCTCCGAGCCAGGGCCATGATCTGCCAACGTGCAACCATCACTGTGCAAATGTGCCCTCAGATGTCTTTCCCGCTTCAGGCTCGCGTCACATCGTAACGTGCGAATGCGGAATCCGGGCTCAGATCGAAAAGGCAAAGGTCAGCTGTTTCGACTCCGTGTTATTCAGCGGTTGTGCCGCGACCAGCTTGGGAAGTTCCGCTTCCAGCCAGCGGATGTAGAAGCGATATGTTTTGCGTTTGTCGATTGCGGCGAGGCATAGTCTTCTCACATCTGCGGCATAGTCGAGCCAGCGTTCGCGCATCACGCGCGGCAGGCGCAGGTATGTCGGGGCGTCATCACAGAACAGCTCATGGCGGGCGAGCGTCCAGATGTCACATTGCTTCTCACCAGCAGGAATTTTGTCCGGTGGGCCCGTTTCGCGCGCGCGCCGGTCGCCGCGCTCCAAACCCTGAAGCAGGTGGGTCAGCTCGTGGCCGATGGTTTGAAATGTGAGCTTGCGGACCTTCAGACGAATGATCAGCCGCGGTTCTCGTCCCGGGCGGTAACTTAGACTCGCGCTTCCGAGATGCGCGCGCGTGTACCCGACGGTAATGGTCTTGTCCTGTAACTCCGGAAAGTGGTCGAGCGCGCAGATCAGCATCTCGCGGGTTCGGGACGTAAGCCGTTTTTTCATCGACGGGGTGAAAGCGAAAGGCATGGTGCGATTGGCTTCAGTCTAAGCTGCAGCCTGCAATCTTGAATGAGGCGGCCAGCGTGTCATAATAAAAAGCCATTTAATTGGAATCTTATGACAGAAGAAATTTGCCAGGACAAGAGCCCAAAGGCAGGGCCGTTTCGCTCGGGCTACATCGCCATTGTCGGACGTCCCAATGTGGGCAAGTCCACGTTGCTCAATCAGCTGCTGGGGGAGAAGGTGGCCATCGTTACGCCCAAGCCGCAAACGACTCGCAACCGCATTACGGGCATCAAAACGACGCCTAACTCGCAGATCGTGTTCCTGGATACACCGGGGATACACCAAGCCCGCTCGCTGATGAATCGGCGCATGGTCGATACGGCCCTGCAGGCGCTCCACGGCGTGGACGGCGTCCTCTGGCTTCTCGACGCGCAGGATCGGATCGGCGCCGACGAGGAAGCGATGGCGGCAACCCTGAGGGAACTGCAAACGCCAGTTTTAATCTTGTTGAACAAGATCGATCTCGTGTCGAAAGGCAAATTGTTGCCGCTCATGCAGCGCTGCTCCGAGCTTTTGCCGGACAAGGAGATTGTTCCGATTAGCGCGCTTCAGGGCGACGGTTTGGAGCTTGTGTTGGAAATCATAGAGAAATGGTTGCCCGCAGGGCCGCACTATTTCCCCGAAGGCGAGTTTACCGATCAAAGCGAACGTTTCATTGCCGCGGAAATCATCCGCGAGAAGGTATTTCTGCTCACGCGCGAGGAGATTCCTTACGGTGTTGCCGTCACGGTCGATGAATTCAGCGAAAAGGAAGAAAGAAATCTGGTCGTGATCATGGCCACCATCCACACGGAGCGGGACTCGCACAAGCCGATCCTGATTGGCAAAAAGGGCTCCATGCTGAAAGAGATCGGCAAACAGGCGCGCGAGGAGCTGCAAGTGCTCCTTGGGTGCAAGATTTTTCTCGAGCTCTTCATAAAAGTCGACAAGGGCTGGACACAAGATCCGCACGCATTGGCGGAAATGGGCTTGTAGCATGCGCCGGGCATTAACCTCTGAGACACAACCTGCGGAGAAACCGCCGGTGCTAGCCATCGTCGGCCGGCCCAACGTCGGCAAATCGACCCTTTTCAACCGCCTTATCGGCCAGCGCAAGGCGATCGTGGATGACATGCCCGGCGTGACCCGGGATCGCAATTATGGCGAGGCTCAGTGGGCGGGGCGCAGATTTCAGCTTATCGACACGGGCGGTCTTGACGCCGACGCCGCGGGCCATCTGGAGGCGCGGGTGCAAGAACAAAGCCTTCGGGCATTGCAGGAAGCGGACGTGGTTCTCCTGCTGCTGGACGGCAAGGGCGGTCTTAACCCCATGGATCGAGAGGCCGTGGACCTGCTGCGCAAGGTCAACAAAACCGTTTTCTTCGCCGTGAATAAGGTCGATTCAAAACGCCGGGAAGAAAACCTCTACGAGTTTCATGACATGGGGCTGGATCGGCTCTATCCAATTTCGGCCGAGCACGGTCTTGGGCTCGCCGAGTTGATGGACGAAATAGTCGCGAGCTTCCCGGATCAGGGGCAAAACAAAGAAGATGATGAGGAGCAGGAACCGCAGCCGTTCTTTGTTTCCATCGTCGGCCGGCCCAACGTCGGCAAGTCCACGCTGGTCAATCGCCTTCTCGGCTTCGAGCGGGCCGTCGTGGATGCAATGCCGGGCACGACCCGGGACGCCCTGGACACTCCTTTCGAATTGGCAGGAAAGTTCTGCTGGCTGGTCGACACGGCTGGCATTCGACGCAAGGCCAGGATTACAGAGCGCCTGGAGAGGTTCAGCGTGAACCGTTCATTGCGCTCCGTGGATCGAGGAAATCTGATTATCCACGTCGTGGACGGGCCCGAAGGGGTGACCGATCAGGACGCGCAGATCCTCGCATACGCTTGCCAACGTGGCAAGGCGATCCTCTTGGCGGTGAACAAGTGGGACATTGTCGAGAAAAGCGGCGGCGATGCGGAGGCTTATCGAAAAGAGGTATACCGCAGACTTTCTTTTCTCGAATTTGTCCCCGTGGTGTTCATCGCCGCTGCCACGGGCCATGGGGTGCGTAAAATGCTGGAAACGGCCGCACGCGTGGTCAGGGCTTACGAGACCAAAACCACCACCTCGACGGTCAATCAAACGCTGCAGCGCATCGTCAGAGCCCACGCGGCGCCGCTGGCGCAGGGTCGAGCGGTCAAGTTCTTTTACGCCACCCAGACCGGTACGCGGCCGCCGACGTTCACGCTCTTTGTCAATCTGCCCAAGGCGGTCCCCGAGAGTTATCAGCGCTACTTGGTTCACCAGTTGCGGGACCATCTCGGCTTGGAGCATGCGCCCATACGAATCTTCTTGCGGCCGCGGCGCGAAGAAGGAAGGAGAAAAAAGCAGTGACACCCAATTTGTTCATTGCCGCTTCCGAGAAGGGAGTGATCGAGGTGAGACTGGCGGCGCGCCGCAGGCACGGGGCGGTGCCGAGACGAAGAATGGATGCGGCCATCGAACGGCGGTGCAATGTGGCCAAGAGAGAGCTGCGCGCTTACTTCGCCGGACGGCTCACGACGTTTACTTCGCATTACGACATCCGCCATCTGCCACGCTTCACCCAGTCCGTCCTCGAATTGACGGCAAGGATTCCTTACGGTGAGGTGCGAAGTTACGAATGGATGGCGCGGCGATTAAAAAAGCCCAAAGCAGCTCGTGCGGTAGGCAATGCTCTGGGCAGAAACCCTGTTCCCATTATTATTCCCTGTCATCGTGTCGTCCGCAGCGACGGCACCATCGGCGGCTTCGCGCTGGGTTCCGCGTGGAAGAGAAAATTACTCGCATTGGAAAAAAGTTTCGTAAAAACAGAGGACTCGGCAAAAAATCCCGATAGGTCGTGAACCCAGAAACGCGCGGGTTCTAGCGTTCAGCTAAATTTTCTCCTATCATTTTTTGACTTCTCTCCGATCTTGGACACCGTGGTCCTTGATTGGATCGAGTTTGCAAAGATGCGGGTAAATGTGATTGAGCCTTCTCGCGGCTCGGCGGGAGGTGGTCGGTTGAAGCCGAATCCAGATACCGATATTGCTCCCTGGGTTGCCCTTAGCCGGGCGAAAGGGTTAGGCTGTATCAGTTTTAAGAAACTGACTAGCCATTTCGCCGATCCGACGCGTGCGTTGACTGCGTCGGCTGCGGAATTGGCCCAAGTCGAGGGGCTGGACAGGCACGCCATCAACGGACTGTTGAATTTCGCCGCCTGGGACGAGGTCGAACGGGAAATCCGACGCGCGCAGGAGGCGGGCGTTCAAATCGTGCCGTTCGCGAGCGCAGGTTATCCAGCTCGACTGCGCATGATTCCCGATCCGCCGCCGCTTCTCTACGTCAAAGGAGCCATTCGGGACGAAGATGAGAAGGCCGTGGCCGTCGTGGGCTCGCGGAGCGCGAGCGACTACGGGCGCAGGGTCGCCAGAGATTTATGCCAGGGGTTGGCGTCGCTGGGCTTTACGGTTGTCAGCGGCATGGCGAGGGGAATCGACGGCATGGCGCACGCAACCGCCCTGAACGCTGGGGGAAGGACGGTCGCCGTACTGGGTTCCGGCGCGGACCGAGCCTATCCGCCCGAGCACGAAAGGCTGTATCAAAGAATCATGGCGAACGGCGCGGTGGTCTCGGAGTTGCCCATCGGTACCCGGCCGATGGCGTTCCACTTCCCCGCACGCAATCGCTTGATCAGCGGCGTGTCGATGGGTGTTGTTGTGGTGGAGGCGACGGAGAAAAGCGGCTCCTTGATCACTGCGGCCCTGGCGGCGGAACAGGGGCGCGAAGTGTTTGCCGTGCCTGGCGAAGTCGGTGCCGGCCGCAGCCGGGGCACCCACCGCCTGATACGCCAGGGAGCCAAGCTCGTTGAGACCGTCGGGGATATCGTTGAGGAGATTGCCCCGCAGTTGTCCAGACAGGCAAATGAAGTGGCAAAACGACCGGGCCCTTCGTTGCCGCAGGATGCAGACGGAGATTTTCGGCAAATCTTCACGTTGCTTCAGGATCGCTCGCTCCATATCGACGAGATCACCGAAGCGAGCGGTTTGGCGCCCGCGCGGGTCTCGGAGATTCTTTTGGAGCTCGAATTGCAAGGTCTTGCCAAGCAGCTCCCGGGACACAGATACGCGGCGGAGCGCTGAGGGCATGAGTCGGTGGTGTCAAGTTACGAGGATTAAGCAGAGCATATGGCAGCAAAAAATTTAGTTATCGTCGAATCGCCCGCAAAGGCGAGGACATTGGAGCGCTATCTGGGCAGGGATTTCCAGGTCAAGGCTTCGGTAGGGCATATCGTCGATTTACCCAAGAGCAAATTGGGCGTTGATATCAAAAAGGATTTTGCCCCGGATTTTCACGTTATCCAGGGCAAGAAAAAGGTCATCGAGGAATTGCGCAAGGCGGCCAAGGGAAAAGAAAACATTTATCTCGCTTCCGATCCCGACCGAGAGGGGGAGGCCATCGCTTGGCACATTGCCGACCAAATTGGCAAGAACCATCGCCGCGTGCACCGGGTTCTCATCAACGAGATCACGCGCAAGGCTGTCCAGGAGGCGATTGCCAATCCGCAGGAATTGGATCGCGATAAGTTCGATGCCCAGATCGCGCGCCGTATTCTGGACCGTCTGGTCGGCTATCAGCTCAGCCCGCTGCTGTGGAACAAAGTCCGCAGAGGCCTGAGCGCCGGTCGGGTCCAGTCCGTGGCCGTCAGACTGGTGTGCGAGCGCGAGAAGGAAATCCGCGCCTTCGAATCGGAGGAGTATTGGTCGCTCACCGCCCTGCTCGATGGGCGCCTCCCGCCCTCATTCAGAGCCCGCTTGGTGGAGTGGCAGGGGCAGAAGATCGACAACAAAAAGTTTCGTCTCGAAAACGAATCAACCGTACAACAGATTCTCCAATCTCTCGAAGGCGCGGCGTGGATCGTCGGCACCGTGGAGAAGAAGGAGCGCCGACGCTATCCCACACCGGCCTTTGTGACCAGCAAGCTGCAGCAGGAGGCCGCGCGCAAATTGGGGTTTCAGCCCAAACGAACGATGCAACTCGCGCAACAGCTCTACGAAGGGGTCGAGTTGGGCGACGAAGGGTCGGTGGGGTTGATCACCTATATGCGGACCGATTCAACGCGCGTCTCATCGGACGCATTGAACGCAGTGCGCCAGTTTATCGCGGCGCAATATGGAAAGAGCTACCTGCCGCACAAACCCAACACCTATCGCTCAAAAAGGGGGACTCAGGACGCGCATGAGGCGATCCGGCCCACGTCGATGGAGCACACGCCCGCGCGCGTGCGGCGATTCCTGCGCCGGGACGCCTTTCAGCTCTATTCGCTGATCTGGGATCGTTTTGTCGCCAGCCAAATGGTTCCCGCGGTGTTCGACCAGACCGCGTTTGAAATTCCCGTGAGAGAAGCGCTCTTTCGCGCCACGGGCCAGCAAATCAAATTCGACGGCTTCATGAAGCTCTATACCGAGGGGCGCGACGAACGGGCCGCGCAGGCCAATGGCGAAGATGAGGACGAAGCTGGCAACGGGAACCGCGACAACCAAGGGTTGCTGCCGGATCTGCAACAAGGGGAGACTCTGCAACTTCTTTCCATGGAGCCGAAGCAGCACTTTACCCAGCCGCCGCCGCGATACACGCAGGCTTCCTTGATCAAAGAGCTCGACGAGCAAGGCATCGGCCGGCCATCGACTTACGCCGCCATCATCTCCAACATCTTGGATCGTGAGTACGTCGTACAAGATGAGCGCCGCTCGCTGGCGCCGACTGAACTCGGTTTTCTGGTGACGGATCTTCTGGTCGAGAGCTTTCCCGACATCTTAAATGTTGAATTCACCGCCGGCATGGAAAACGAGCTCGACAAGATCGAGGAGGGAAAAGAAAACTGGACCAAGGCGATGAAGCGCTTCTACAAATCCTTCGCCCGCGACCTCAAGAAAGCCGAGACCCAAATGCGGGACGTGAAGCGCCAGGAGGTCCCCACGGACATCGCCTGTGATAAATGCGATGCCATGATGGTGGTGAAGTGGGGCCGTA
>JBFJTQ010000025.1:0-10294 GCA_041625275.1 Binatia bacterium
CAAATCGCCGATTTGAATGACCCGGCTCGTCGCATGGCAGCCCCGGTCAAAGGTCATCGGTCCGCTGCGCCAGCCACCGGGCACGGCGGACTCCAGGCCAAACTCGTAACCGGCCGCGGATGCCAGGGTCATCAGATCGGTATCTTTCATCCCGGGCTTGAGATTTTCCCAGACCCGGAACCAGACGCCGTCCACCATCGCGGCGCAGGTCTTCAGACAACTGATCTCGTCTTGATTCTTGATCATCCGCGCTTCGAGCATGAGATTGCGGGTATCGGCGATGTTTTTCACTCCGGCGTTGACCAGCGCCTCGCGGCCCAAGCCGTCAAACCCTCCCAGGCCCAGCTTCTCTCCCAGCAAGCCGCGCTTCTCAAGCTCGCCCTTGATGTCAGCGGCAAACGCTTTTGCTTCCGCCGCGGAGGCTTCCGGGCCCGGAGACCCCGTCAACCAGGAGCGCGCGGGACGCCACTCGTTGATCCATGGGCACTGGTCGGGCATCTGATGAAAGTAGCCGTCATGCTCGTACATGACGGGATCCTGCTCGGCGAAGAACAGGACGTAACGGACCATGGGATAGGCAAAGCCCTTGAGCCCGGTCAGGTAGCGAATGTTTTGTTGATTCGCTTCGAGCAGCGTCGCAATCCCATACTTGCGCATGAGCATCTGCGCGCGCTCCACGCGCTGGCGGCGCATGCGATCCGGATTGAAACGCTCTTGCCAGTCGGCCGATTCAGGGCCAAAGGTCAACTTCGATGCATATTGAACCATGGTTATCCTCCTCGAAAATGGCTTGATTGACTCGCCGTGTTTGTTTCGATTGCCGTCGGGGCGCTCGCGAGTCCCGAATCTATCTCGAACCGCTCCCGGCTTGCAACAAGATTATCTTCTTCTCCGCTCACTCCCAAAGAGCTAACCAAACATATTTGAAACGTCGAGATGAATACCGAATTGGACAGAAGAGTGTGTCGCTCAAAGCGCCTGTCTGTCAGAGCAGGAAAAGGGCCAAGTTTGCCCAAATCCCCCTCTTTCCCCCTTTGTCAGAGGGGGATGAAAGGGGGATCTCTGGATTTCATTGCGCGCTTTCTGTACTGGCGTAATAGGATTTGTTGAAGTAGTTTTGTCAAGCATTCAGTAGTTAAGAATCTAATATCCAAGCTGCGCCCCAAAAGACCGCCCCCCGTTGACAGAGCGCCGCCCTTTCCCATATGTCTTCCTTAAAGCCGTTCCTGGCGAACGGCCATCAACGAACCAAAAGGAGATTCAAATGGCTGAAACACCGAAACTCGTGACCTCCATGGGCAAAGCGGAACTCGACCGCATCTTCGTGCGCGGCTACGATCTCAACGAAGAGCTGCTGGGCAAAATCAGTTTTGCGCAAATGGTTTACTTGATGCTCATGGGCAAGCTCCCCACCGCCGAGCAGGGGCGCATGATCGACACCATGCTCATCGTGCTCGTGGACCATGGCATGACCACCGGCGCGCTGGCGGCGCGCATCACCTACCACTCGGCGCCGGAAGCGATTCAGGGCGCCGTGGCCGCCGCCATTCTCGGCGCCGGGAGCGTCCATCTCGGCTCCTCGGAATACTGCGCCAAGATGCTCAACGATGCCCTGCCGCCGGATTCCAAGGACACCGATCTCGACGCCATCGCGGCAAAGACGGTGGACAAATACTTCACGATCAAGGTGCCGGTGCCCGGCATCGGCCACAGCATCCACACCGAGGGCGACCCCCGCGCCGAAAAGCTCTTGCAGGTGGCGCAGGAAACCAAAGTCTACGGCCGCTATTGCGATCTGTTGCGCAAGATCGAAAAGCTCGCCGAGGAGCGCCGCAAGCGCCGTTTGCCGCTCAACGTGACGGGCGCCATCGCCGCCATTTCCATGGACATGGGGCTTCCGTGGCAGATGTCGAAGAGCTTTGCCATTCTCGGCCGGGCCTTGGGCGGCATCGCGCATGTCGGCGAGGAGGTGCGCCGGCCCGTGGCGCGCGCGATCTCGTCCTTGATCCGATCGAACCTGGTGTACGAGCCGGAAAAGTAGCAGGGCGTCATCGAACCGGCCAACGCGATTGAAAACGATTGAGCTGGACGTAGCAAAAGGGCCGCCGTTCGCCCCTTCGATACACTCAGGGCAGGCTCTGAAGTTCTCGAAGAGTGAACGGATGGTTTTTCAGCAGAAAGCGGCAGGAGGACTGTCCCCTCAAGACGCTGCTCATGCTTGTCGAAGCGCGCAGGCTGCGCGTCAAGTATTCTACGATGATGAATATTTGCGAGACGGAGGAGCCTCCATGAAAAGCAAAGTTTCCTGTAGAATATTTCTTGGATTTGCGATCCTTTTCGCGTCGGTTGCGCCGACCTCGGCGCAAATTCGCAAGATCAACATCTCTTACACCGCCACCAGCCCCTATCAAGCCGCCCTCATCATCACCAAGGAGGCGGGCCTGTTCCGCAAGCACGGACTCGATGTGTCGCTGATCTTCACCGCGGGAGGCTCCCTTGGCATTCAGGCAATGCTGAGCGGCGACGTGGCCATGAGTCTAGCGGAGGGAGGCTCCGCCGTCGGCAGCAAGCTCTCGGGCGTGGACAATGTGATGATCGCCAGCTTTATCAACACGTTCCCCTACAACCTGGTCTCGATTCCTGAAATCAAACAGGTGAGCCAGCTCAAAGGCACTTCGGTGGCGGTGAGCCGATTCGGCAGCGGCACGGACCTCGCCGTGCGCATGGCCCTCGCGAGAGTGGGCTTGAACGCGGAAAGGGACGTCACGATGCTGCAGATCGGCGCGCAGACGGCTCGCTTCACCGCATTGCAATCCAAGCAGGTGCAATCGACCATCATCACCCCGCCCTTCACGCTCACCGCCCGCAAGCTGGGCTTCAACACGCTCATCGACATGGCGCAGTTGAACATCCCCTATCAGCTTACGGCCCTGATCGCGTTAAAAAGCTACATCAAGGAGCACCCCGACATCGTGCAGGCGGCCGTCACCGCGCTGAGCGAAGGCATTCACTTTTACAAGCGAGAGAAGGAGCCGACGATCAAGGTCCTGGCCAATTATCTCAAGACCAGCGACCGCGAGGCCCTGGAGGAAACCTATCGCGAAGTGGCGCTCAAAGTCCTCCCGGACAAACCCTACCCGACGATCCAGGGCATTCAGACGATCCTGGACGAATACGCCAAGAGATTTCCCAAGGCCAAGACCATGCGCCCGGAGGACTTCGTCGACTCGAGCTTCGTGAAGAAACTGGATGACGAGGGCTTTTACGAGCGGCTGTACAAGCGATAGTGTAGCTTTTTGCATGACTCGGTGTGCACAAAGGAGGGCGAAATCCTAGCTACGGACCGAAATTACAATGGCAAAGGACTCACAATGAAAAAGAATGCGATCATTCTCGTCGCCGCGCTATTGGTGTGTGCCGCAGGGGCCGCCGTCGGCCACGGCCAAGGCGAACCGTTTTACAAAGGCAAGCAGATCAAGATCATTGTCGGCTTTACCGCCGGAGGCATTGTCGATCTCTGGGCGCGGCTCATCGCGCAGCATTTGGCCACGCAGACCCCGGGCAATCCCGACATCATCGTCCAGAACATGGTCGGCGGCGGCTCCATGGTAGCGGCCAATCACGTGTTCAACATCGCCAAGCCCGACGGTCTCACGCTCGGCTTGGTTTCTACCGGCCTGTACTTCGATCAGTTAACCGGTAAACCCCAGGTGCAGTTTGACTGGGCCAAGTTTAGCTGGATCGGCTCCCCGGTAAGAAACTTTGAGGTGTTGTCCGTCAGAAGCAACACGCCTTTCAAGAGCATTGAAGACCTACGCAACCCGGCCGAAGCGCCGCGCTGCGGCGCGACGGGAACCGGCTCGACCGGCCACTATTTTCCGCGTCTTCTGATTGAAGCGCTGGGGCTGAAGCTGCAGATGGTCTTGGGCTATCAGGGCACAAGAGACGTGGAACTCGCTTTTGAACGTGGCGAGCTGCAATGCTACGGAGTCACCAAGGAAGTCTTCGAGCGCGAGCCGGCTCGGAGCTGGCTCAAGAACGAATTTCTTCGCGTCCTCGCGCAGGGCGGGCACAAACGCGATCCCGGGTTCGCCAACGTACCGACGATCCACGAACTCATGGATAAATACAAAACCTCGGAGGGGACCCGACGCGTCGCCGCCGTCCTGCTCTCGCCCAGCTCCTCAGGTCGCCCGCTCCTGGCGCCGCCGAACTTGCCCGCCGAGCGGCTGAAAACGTTGCGCGATGCCTACGCGAAAATGCTCAATGATCCCGACTTTCTTGCCGACGCAACCAAACGAGGCTGGGATTTGGATCGGATCGGTGGCGAAGAACTGGAAGCCATGGCGAAGAAAGCCGTCGCGCAGACGCCGGAGACCATCGAGAGATTGAAGAAAATACTCGGCGAGTAAGACGCCGCCTTTTTTGTGCGCTGCGGGCGGGACAGGTCCCGCCGATTTTCATCCCAATAAGGAGACAGGTTTCATTGAAGATCTATAATTTCGACCTCCTCGCCTACCCTCATGTTCCCGAGAACGCGCCGCGCACGCCGGTGCCGAGCAACTATTTCGATCCTCTCAAAGGCGCGGCGAACTACCAGGAGCATCTGGAGGAAATGGCTTACTGCGAGGAGCTGGGTTTCGATGGCGTGGTTTTCAACGAACACCACTACAGCGCCTATGGCACGATGCCTTCCCCCAACCTGATCGCCGCCGCCCTGAGCCAAAAAACCAAGCGCATCGAAATCGGTGTCCTCGGAAACATTCTCCCGCTCAGGAATCATCCGGTGCGCGTCGCTGAAGAGTATGCCATGATCGACTGCCTCACCAACGGACGGCTCATTGCTGGCTTCGTGCGCGGCATCCCGGCGGAGTATATTTGGTACGGTGTCAATCCCTCCGAATCTCGAGGCCGCTTCGCCGAGGCTTACGATCTGATCATGACCGCCTGGGGAAATCCGGTGTGGAGTTTTGAAGGTCAATTTTTTCAGCTCAAGGACTGCGCCATCTGGCCCCGGCCGCTGCAACAGCCTCACCCGCCCGTCTGGATTGCCGCCCGCAGCGCCGAGTCCATCGAATGGTGCGTGCAGCGTCGGCTCCCGATTGCCCAGGTTTATCAGACCACCGGCCAGATCGAAGATACTTTCAATTACTACCGGGCCGTCGCTCGGGATCAGGGATGGGAAGCGACACCGGAGAAATTTATCCTCTGCCGCCATATTTACATCGACGAATCCGACAAGAAAGCGCAGGAGATGGCCCAGCCCGCGCTGCGTTACTTCTTTACCGTCTATAATCGCGGTTTCAACGAGGCCATCAATCAAACAGCGGCTGACCAGCAGAAGCTCATGTCGCAACTAACGAGCGAGCGGTCCTTCAATTATTTTCGCCCGGGGAACCGCGAGCGGCTCGATTTCTCCAAGCTTGATTGGGATGAGCTTATCAAAACCGGTTACCTCATCGCAGGGAATCCCGACACCGTCGCAGCGCAAATCTCGCAGCAAATGCAGCAAGTCGGCGCCGATCACTTCATGGGCATGTTCCACATCGGCAATCTCGCCCACGAAAAGGTCATTTCTTCTCTGAATCGCTTCAAAAAGGAAATCATGCCAAGGCTTCAGTAAGGGCTCCTCGCGAGAGCCGAAGTTCACGACGGGTCGGCTGCGATTGTGGAAACCGGCTGGCGCGCGCTGAAGCCTTGACATCCAATCGCCCCTCTCATATTTCTGCCTGAAGATCATCTCTCAGGAAGGAAACCCATGGCACGAAAGCAACAATACATCATCGGCGTTGACACCGGCGGAACCTTCACTGATGTCGTTGTTTTGGGTAACGGTGGCGAGGTCTGGACGGCGAAAGCGTCCACCACGCCGGATGACTTTTCCCGCGGCGTCATGGACGCCGTGGATGAGGCGGCGCGCACCGTGGGCACGGAAACCTCTGAGCTTCTCCGGCAAACGACGCTTTTTAAACATGGCAGCACGGTGGCGACCAACGCTCTCATCACGCAAAGCGGCGTCAAGGTCGGACTCATCACCACCAAAGGATTCGAGGATACCACGGAGATCATGCGCGCCATCGGGCGCGTTGACGGTCTTTCCGGCGATGAGATCAAACATGCCACCTGGGTGACGAAGCCGGAGCCCTTCGTGCCGCGCGAAAGAGTCATTGGCGTGCGCGAGCGCATGGATTATCGCGGCGAGGAGATCGTGCCTCTGAATCGGGCCGATGTGATGAACGCGATTCGCCGCTTGATCGAAGAGGACAAGGTCGAAGCGATTGCCGTCAGTCTCATGCACGCCTGGGCCAACCCCAGGCATGAAGAGGAAATCCGCGCGCTCACGGCGGAGGCCGACCCGCACAAGAGCGTCTACTGGTCTTTCGGCAGCGCCCTGTCGCAAGTCGCCGGCGAATACGCCCGCACCAACACCGCCGTCTTGAATAGCTATCTCGGACCCACCGTCGAACGCTATTTGCAAGGGCTGAAAACAAAACTCCAACGCAGCGGCCTCAAGGGGCCGCTCTTGATCATGCAAGGGAACGGCGGCGTCGCTCACAGCGAGCATGTGAGCGCCATTGCCAATCTGCAGTCGGGTCCCGCCGGCGGCATGATCGCGTCGGCCTTCATCGCGGCGTTGCTCAAACACAAGAACGTCATCACAACGGATATGGGCGGCACCAGCTTTGACGTGGGACTTATCACCGAAGGCTACTGGCGCTATGCCCAGGAACCCGTTGTGGAACGTTTCCGCATGCTGCAGCCAATTATCGACATCGAGTCCATCGGCGCCGGCGGCGGCACCATCGCGCAAGTCGATCAGGATACCGGCAGACTCCTCGTCGGGCCTCGCAGCGCGGGCGCCAGCCCCGGACCGGTCTGCTACGACGGCGGCGGCGAGCAGGTCACGGTCACGGATGCGGACCTGGCCCTCGGCATCATCGATCCCAATTACTTTCTCGGCGGCAGAAAGGCGCTGAACAAGGAGAAGGCACTCAATGCCATTGAAGAGAAAATCGCCCGCCCGCTGCAGCTTAAAATCCATGAGGCGGCCGCCGGTATCTACGACATCGTCAACGCCAAGATGTCCGACCTCATTCGCCGCCAGGTCGTGCGCACGGGGTATCTGCCGGAGGAGTTCGTGATTTACGCCTTCGGCGGTGCTGGTGCCGTCCATGCGGCGGGCTTCGCCGCGGAACTGGGAATCAAGAAGATCTATATCTTTGCGACCTCTCCGGTGTTTTCGGCGTTCGGCGTAGCGGCCGCCGACGTCATCCACACCCGCGTGCTGAGCTGCCAATATATCTTTCCCGTGGAGCCCGCAGTCGTCAATCAGAGGCTTGAGTCCATCGAAGACGAGATGAAAAAAGCCATGATCGATGAAGGCTTCCGCCCGGGCCAGGTGGAATTTCGACGCTTCTTTACGATCCGCTACCGCCGTCAGACGGCGGGCGTGGAAATGCCCATTGCGTGGGACCGGCTCAACGTCAAGCGAGTGATGGAACTCCAGGCCGCTTTCGGAAAGAAATACGAGGAGCTTTACGGTGTGGGCGCGGGTTATTCCAAGGCGGGTATCGAGATCAGCGAAATCCGCGTGGACGCGGTCGGCAAGGTCGCCAAGCCAAGCCTCAGCGCAAAGCGCAAGAGCCGAAGCGACGGCAAAGCGGCGCGCAAGGGGAAGCGGGAGGTTTTCTTCACCCGCCCGCAGCGGCAATTCATCGACACTCCGGTATATGACTACGCCCGTCTGGGCGTCGGCGCGACGGTGCGAGGGCCCGCTGTCATCGAACTGCCGTTCACGACCGTGCTCGTGCCGCCGGCCCATAAGGTCACCGTGGATCCGTATACCAATCTGGTGATGGAGCTTCCCTAACACGGGCAGGGCGGCATAACGGCGCACATGACTCTGCTACTTAGCAACGAAGAAATCGACCGTATCCTGGACGTCGGGATGGTTCTGGATGCGGTTGAAAGCTCACAGCGCGCCATGGCTGCGGGTGAAGCTATCAGCAGCCCGCGGGTGGACACTTTGGCCCCTACATCGAGCGGCGAATTCGATGCTACATATGGGCTCAAAGCCATGTCCGGCCTGTGGCCGGAAGCCGGTGTTGCCACCCTGCGCATCAACAGCGACGTGCTGGTCTGGCCGACGGTTGCCGGCAATGTTCGTCGCGATCGGCTGCCTGCGGCCGCTGGACGGTGGAACGGTCTGGTCATTCTCTTCAGCATGTCCACCGGTGCGCCTTTGATGATTTCACCGGACGGCTACATCTCAAGGTTGCGCGTCGGGGCCACCAACGGCCTTGCGGCCCGCTACCTGGCGCGCAAAGACTCGGCTGTCATGGCGCTTCTCGGTTCGGGTTGGCACGCCGGCGGACAACTGATGGCCCACTGTGCTGTTCGACCCATCAAAGAGGTCAAGGTTTTCAGTCCCAATGCGGCGAATCGCGAGCGCTTCTGCCGGGATTTACAATCTCGCGTCGAAGCGAAGCTTGTGCCCGTAGATTCGGCAGAGACAGCGGTACGAGACGCAGATATCGTCGCTACGGCCACTAACTCCATGGAACCGGTGCACAATAAGACATGGCTGCGCCCCGGCGTTCACTACAGCGCGATCAAAGTTCAAGAAACCGATGGGCCCTTTCTCGAAGCCGTAGACCGTGTGTTTGTCTTCTCGAAGAATTCGACAACCACTCGACCGCAAGTCGTGAAGCTGCCGGCGGCGAGAAACCCCGATCCGGGACACGGCTGGTGGCAACAGCGCGAAGGGGGTCTGTGGGACGGGCTCGGCGAATTGCCTCAGCTTTTGAGCGGAAATGCCACAGGACGCGAGAACGCGGAGCAGACGACAGCGTTTGTTAACAATGTCGGCCAGGGGTTACAGTTCGCCGCGGTCGCCAAGCGGGTTTATGAGGAAGCCAGGGCGCGCGGCGTGGGCAAAGAGCTTCCGACGGAATGGTTCACGCAGGACGTTCATCCATGAGGATATTGATTTGCACGGTCGGCGCCGCCGCCGTTTAGTCATTTAATGTTGGCACGACGTTCACCAACGAGCAGCGAGCGGCAATTCAAATGGAGTAGGAGAATCGAATGAAACGCAAAGCAAAGCACACCATTGACCCCATACGCTATGAAATGTTCCTCCATCGCCTCTGGGCGATCGGCGAGGAGGGGCGCATGACCCTCCAGCGCGTCACCGCCTCGCCCATCGTGTCCCAGGGCGGCGAGTGCATGAGCTCGTTTTACGACGAAAAAGGGACCATGGTGCTCGCCTGCTCCGGCCACTTGCGTTTCGCCGCCGCCACCTCGGATGCGATCCGAAGCCTGATGCAGCGCTTCAGCCACAGCCCCGGCTTTCACGACGGCGACCAGTTTTTTTTCAACGACCCTTATGTTGCCGGCTCTCACACCTACGACATGATGGTCATCAAACCGATTTTTTATCGCGGCGATCTCATCGCCTGGACCGCCACGAGCACGCATACGGCAGATACGGGAGGGCTGATGCGCGGCGGCGCCTATGAAATTTTTCATGAGGGCATCTGCATTCCCGGCCTCAAAATCGTGGAAAAGGGCGAGTTCAGGGAAGATGTGTTCCAGACCCTCACGGGCCAGTGCCGCGACCCGCAGTACGTCGGCCTCGACCTCAAGGCGATGATCGCCGGCAACAACATCTGCGCCAAACGCTACCTCGGATTGGTGGAGAAATTCGGCCTCCAGTTCGTCCAACGGGCCGGCCAAAAGATGATCGAAGATTCGGAGGCCAAGTCGCGGGCGAAACTGAAATCCATGCCCGACGGCACCTGGGTCACCCGTCAGTACGTCACCACGCTGGATCGGAAGACGCGCAAGTCGGTGGCGCAACAGCTCTACTGCACGATGACAAAAAAAGGGGACGAGTTGAATTTCGACTTCAGCGGGACGAGCCCGCAAACCGACACCGATCACAATTCGACGCTTCCCAGCACGGTTGCTCATCTCGCGCTGGCCCTCACCAACGCCCTTTTCTGGGACGTCCCCTGGAGCGACGGCAAGATGCGCCCCGTGAAGATCCATGTCCCTGAGGGTTCCATCCTCAACTGCAAATACCCGGCGGCATGCGGCGCCGGGCCGCGCATCGGCAACGTCCTGGTCTCCACCGTCTGCGAGGCTGCCGCCAAGATGATCTACGCTTCCGGCCGGCACGACGACGTGAACGCATCGACCACGGGGAATCTGGAGTTCGTCGGCGGCCCCGGTTATTTCTACGGCGGCCACACGCGCGAAGGCATACCCGTGGCTCAGGGACTCTATGACA
>JBFJTQ010000026.1:0-10258 GCA_041625275.1 Binatia bacterium
CATGACCAACACGAACGTTCCCGTGCTCGACGGTTCCTGGCTAGAGGAGGGCCAATACATCATCTCTGTCATTGGTAGCAACATCGAACTCGTCACGAGCGGCAATATCGCAGCTCCACGACGGGAAATCGACGATGGAACGCTGAGGCGTTGCGACTTCATTGTGGCCCTGTCCAAGCTGCAGGCCATCGATTCCCAACAGGGAGATCTCTACTGGCCGGTGCAGAGCGGCGTCATCACGTGGAAAAAGGTCGTCGAAATATCGGATGTCCTCGCGCACAGAGCAAAAGGGAGAACCGAAGACAAGCAGATCATTCTTTACAAAAATCAAGGTGGTCAAGGCATTGTGGATATCGCCCTGGCGAAGAAGTGCTACGATCTCGCCAGGGAGCACGGTAAAGGCTTCGATCTACGAATTGAGGCACGGGAGAACTGGTGGGTGCAGGGAGGGCGGGCGGAGACGTGGTGAGGGATGCGAAGCGTGAAAAGCCACGCTCTTCAATCCGCCGCACGGGAATCGAGTTGGCGGCGGAGTCCCTCGTCTTATCCTTTTCAATTCTCCGCTAGCTCGAATTCCCCGCGTTTGGGAGCCATCGAGAGGCGGGCTCTCCGGAGCGAGGCAAACGGTGAGTCATTTGGCAGTCTCACATCAGGGTTTGATGTCCTGGAGAAACCACTCGCTCGGAATCTCGTGTCCCATGCCGTTCTCCTTCGCTGCCCTGTAGGCGCAGTAGCTCATGGCAGCGAATTGGACCCCGGTGCCGACATTGTTCAAAAAGAAAGTGATTTGGTTGTCATTGGTGCGCCCTGGCGCTTTGCCGGCGATGAGGTCGCAGATTTCCGGGTAGCGGCTCCAATCGCGCGGCTTTTCCCGCCGCACGCCTGGCAGATCCTCGTCGATACCCGACGGTTGAAAATGCTGGATGCCGCCGAAGCGGGTGTGGATCGCCACAACGTCGCTTTTCTCCAACGCGGCTTCATCGGTCTCGAACTCACGAATCGAGTTGTAGTGCATCCCTGGCTCAAGCCAATCGGGGTTTAGGACTGGACGAGAGGAATTCGTTGCAGTGCAAATCACGTCGCAGCCTTTTACCGCCTCGTGTGCGCTTTCCACTGCCAAAGCCGGCACTCCGGTTTCTTTCTCCATTTTTGTGGCGAATGCATTGCGATGTTCGGGGTTGGGGCTGAAAACCTTCACTCGCTTGATGGGCCGCACTGCGGTCATGAAGCGATAATGGGCTCGGGCTTGACCGCCGCTGCCGATGAGGCCCAAGGTTTCACAATCTTGCCGCGCCATGACTTTCATGCCCAATGCGCTGGTCACGCCGACGCGGGTTTGTTGAATATAGCCATCGGGCATGATCGCTAGAAGCTCGCCTGTCTCCACGCTGAAGAGCTGGACCAAACCGAGAAACATGCCTTTCCCGGCGAGCGGCAGCTTCTCTAGGCGCACGGAGTTGTTTACGTGAATCTCTTGCACGATATCGGATGTAATCCGTAGCGCCAAGACGCCGAATTTTCCTATCCCCCCATCAACAGACTTGAAGCTGTACGTGGACTGGGGTAGGGAGTGGGGCAGATAAGAGTGGCAAGTCGGACGATTGACGGCGCGGCTCGCCGCCTGTTCGCGGTAGGCTTCTTCCATCACCTCAAGGCATTCCTGGACGTGGAGCGCTTGTTGGATCTCTTCATTGTTTAGAATCAGCGTCATCGAACCTCCATAGTATTGTAAAAATGACGGCCTGGCAGACAAAAAGTCCTACGGGCAGGCAGTACCCCCCAGTAAGACATGTCTGTGCCGATGGAGTCAATAATCTTGTATAATCCCATTTACAGATAAGCACAGAGCTCAACTTCGGCCCGCCACCGAGAGCATGGCTGGCAGTCGACGAGAGGCTCGTATGAGCGGACCGCCCGCGAACCAGATGAACGATCAATCCAAGGCTGCGAAAGACGACAAACTGAGCAAGGCCGACGTGCCCACCACTGTCGCCGACATCATGACGCGCAAAATATTAATTTTATCACCTCATCACACATTTGGCGAAGCCGTACAGTTGATGGCCAATTGTACGTTTCGACATTTTCCCGTCGTTGAAGCCGACGGCCGCCTGGCGGGTGTTTTTTCAGACCGTGACATTCTCCGTGCATTGGGCCGGACGCATAACTGGCAGGCCAAGGCCGTAAGCGCCGTGATGACCCACAACGTGGTGACCGTGAAGCCGCAAACGCCGCTATCGGCGGCAGTTTCCGAGATACTTTTTCACCGAGTCAATTGCTTGCCGGTGCTCGACGACGAAGGGAAGGTCTGCGGCATTCTAACCTCAACCGATCTGCTCACTGCCTATCGGAAAATACAGGCATCGCTGGAAGCGAATCTTCCTTGAGCGGCTTGCGAGCGGGATGATTGACGCGCTGGTACTGTTGGTTTACCCAATCCCGCCGGTGCGCCGAAATCTCTCCTCCGAGCCCCAATCGACTGCGGGCGGTTGCAGTAATCACTCTACCTTGCATATCACTGCTGTGGCGTTACATTTGAACCTATGGCGGTTAGGATTTCGGTGGTGGTGAGGCCCCGGTCCAAGCAACAGAGTGTGACCAGACCTTCCGCAGGCAACTACCGGGTGGCGGTTCACGCTTCGCCGCAGTCCGGAGAGGCCAACCGCGCCCTCATTGAGCTGCTGGCAAAACACTTCTCTGTGGCGAAATCCGCAATAAGAATCGTTCGCGGCCAAAATGCGCGGCAAAAAATCATCGACATTGATGCGTGACCTCGCGCTATTTGTTCTTGGACTCTTTCGGGAATTTGAAATATTGCCTTTCATGATTAAGACTCGCTGATTGAGAGGGGGGAGTTGCCATGGCAAATGACCATTCGCTGAGGCTAAAGGTTGCAAGCGCACAGCAGCCGGATGTCGGCAAGGGCATTGTCCGTATCGGACAAACGCAGATTCGCGAGCTCGGGTTGGGTAGAGGCGATATTGTCGAGATCCGCGGCAAGGGGGTCACCGCGGCGATAGTCGTCCCGGCCTATCCGCAGGACGAGGGGATCGATATTATTCGCATGGACGGTCTGATCCGCAGCAATGCCAAGGTCGGCATCGGTGAATACGTCGAACTGAAAAAATCGCAGTGGAAAGCAGCGAAGAAAGTAACGCTTGCGCCGGCCAAAGAAGGCCTGCGTATCGCCGGCTCCGGTGAGAGCCTCAAACCGACATTGCTTTACCGGCCATTGAACCAGGGCGATCTCATTTCCACGAGTGTTTTCAACCGGCCCCGGCAGTCCTTTTCAAGAGACTTCTTTCCCGATGAGTTTTTTCGCGGTTTCTTCGAATCGCCGGCTTTCGGCCTGATGGAGATCCGTTTGGTGGTAACCTCCACGCTGCCAAAGGGCATAGTGCGGGTCACGGAAGAGACCGAAATCGAGTTGGCGCCCGAATACACCGAAGCCAAGGACCGTGAAATCATCGAGGTGACTTATGACGACCTCGGCGGCCTAAAGCCCGTCGTGCAAAAGGTCCGTGAAATGATCGAATTGCCGCTCAAGCATCCCGAACTTTTTGACCGCCTCGGCATCGACCCGCCGAAAGGCGTGCTTCTATACGGTCCGCCGGGGACCGGCAAGACGCTGCTGGCGAAAGCCGTCGCTCATGAATCCGAAGCTTTTTTTACCGCCATCAACGGTCCGGAAATCATGGGTAAATTTTACGGCGAATCGGAGGAGCGACTGCGTCAAGTGTTTGCCGAAGCCGAGAAGAGGGCGCCTGCGGTGATCTTCATCGACGAATTGGATTCCATCGCGCCCAAGCGAGCGGAAGTGACCGGCGAGCTGGAGCGGCGCATCGTGGCGCAATTGTTAACGCTCATGGACGGTCTCAAATCGCGCCAAAACGTGGTCGTGATCGGGGCGACCAACCGGCTTGACGCCGTCGACGAAGCATTGCGGCGCCCGGGGCGCTTTGATCGCGAGATCGAGGTGCGGATCCCCGATCAGCAAGGCCGGCTGGAAATACTTCAAATCCACACCCGCGGCATGCCGCTAGGCAAAGAGGTTGAGCTGGAAAAGATCGCCGAAAACACTCATGGCTACACGGGTTCTGACATCGCGGCGCTGGCGCGCGAGGCAGCCCTGGCGACGCTGCGCAGGGTGTTGCCCAATTTGAATCTCGAAGACAAGACGATCCCCGCCGAGACCCTGGAGAAGCTAACTGTGGACCGGGCAGACTTCGAACAAGGGCTGACCGAAGTTCAACCGTCAGCATTGCGTGAAATCGTGGTGGAAATCCCCAACGTGCGCTGGGAGGATGTGGGTGGTCTGGAAAGAGTGAAGAGACTGCTGAGCGAAATGGTTGAAATGCCGCTCAAGAATCCGGAAGCATTCACGAGGCTGGGCGTTCGCTCGCCGAAAGGCGTACTTCTTTACGGTCCGCCGGGTACGGGTAAGACGATGATCGCCAAGGCAGTCGCCACGGAGGCGGGCGCCAACTTTCTCACTGCGAAGGGGAGCGCTGTATTGTCCAAATGGTACGGCGAGTCGGAGAAAAAAATCGCCGAATTCTTCCAGCGCGCGAAACAAGTGACCCCGGCGGTAATTTTCTTCGATGAGCTGGATTCTTTGGCGCCGGTTCGCGGGGGTTCCATCGGGGAACCGCAAGTTACCGAGCGGGTGGTCAACCAGCTCCTTGCCGAGATGGATGGGATGGTGGAACTCAAGGGAGTTGTCGTACTGGGCGCCACGAACCGGCCGGACATGGTCGACCCGGCACTGCTTCGCCCCGGCAGATTCGACGAGATCGTGTACGTCCCCGTTCCGGATCAGCAAGGGCGACTGGACATCTTTCGCTCTCATACCCGAAAAATGGCACTAGATCGCGACGTGGATTTAGCCAAGCTCGCCGATATCACCGAGCGCTTTACGGGTGCGGATATCGCCGGCGTCTGCATGAAGGCGGGGCTGTTCGCTCTGCGGGAAAATCCTGAAGCGCGCAGCGTCACGATGGAACATTTCTTCCAGGCCGTGAAGGAGGAGATACCCTCTGTGACCGACGAAATGATTAGAGAGTACGAAAAGCTGGCGCGCAAAGTGAAACAAGAGTCAGTGCGGATAGGTTTCAGACAGGGGGAATGAATTCACCCTGGTCCGACTTTGTTTCAGACCCGCTCGACCCGCTAGCCCTACGCCCATTGGCATGCCCTTCGGGATTGCAAGTGTCAAAGCAAGTTTGAGATGTGCAATCTGAAATCTGTCATTCTGAGCGCAGCAAGGACGAGACGGGCCTCGCTGACCACGTGCTCATGTGAGTTGTTGTCGGATTGAGGATGGTTTGAGGCCTATGCGGCGGTATAACGAGCCGAAAAGCGATGGATGGAGCTAGCCGGAAGGCTCGTTTGACTGGTTTCGGCGATCAATGCCCGTTCTTTTTCAGGAGCGGCGCCGTTTGCGGGTAGACTTCACGGCAGGCTTTGGTTCCACCGCGGGTTCGGCGCTCGACGAGTCCAGCTTCGCCATGACGTTGTCATTGATCCACTTCTTGTCCCACCACTCGAGGGGCAGTACGGTCACGCCGTTTAGTATCGTGGCAAAGTGAAGGTGATCTCCGACCGCGAGGCCCGTCTCGCCGGTCTTGCCGATGATTTGTTCTTTCTTGATTTGATCTCCCTCTTTGACGTCGATCGAACTCAGATGCGAGTACAGGGTGGAAAGGCCAAGACCATGGTCGATGATCACCGTATTGCCGTAGATTCCCAAATCTCCGACAAACGTGACGATACCGCTATTGGCCGCTTCCACCGGGTAGCGCTTGGTGACAGACAGGTCGAAGCCGAGGTGATAGGCGTGGTCGATGACCTCGCCTTGATAGATGTAGGTTCGCGCGTCGGCAAAGTTCGCCTCAACCTTCGAGTTGCTTAGCTGGCTAAACGGCCCGCTCCAAAGTATTTTGTCCGCGGTTTTTTGACTCACGGTTCTAATTTTCTCTTCGTTTTCCTTGCGCAGGTCTCGATTGACCTTGACGAAAATGTCTTTCGTGCCGGCCTGGCGGGCACCCACGTCGGTTAACAACGGCGCAACTTTACTTTGGACAAACTCATCCGATACGGTAATTGTACTTTTCTTGTACCTGACGTTCTTCACGGTGTAGGCGAGGGCCACATGCCTCGAGTTGCCGGCCTTATCGGTGGCGACGAGGATTGCTTTTTCGGTTTCCGAAACATTATAGGGGTGGGCGAAAAAGGCGATATAAGCGGCCGGGTCTTTTGTCTGGCCCTTGTAGCCGGGAAAAAAATAATCGCCGATTTTGACTCCGCTGCTGATCGTGTCTGCTGACGGCTTGTAGACGATCAGCCCGACACCTCCGAAATTGATGTAGGCGTCATCCGCGATCAGTTCCAATGTAGGGGGCGTGATGTCGATGGTTACATTTTTGAGAATGACGGTTTCATTGCCGCGGAAAAAGCTCCAGAGAGATCGGTCTCGCGCGCTGACGCGCAGTGTCGCCGGGCCTTCTTTGACGCCGGTGAGCTTGGAGGACAAAGCTACGGTGATTTTCTTCTGCATCACGGGCTGATCGGGTTGTTCCGATGCCAGCGTGTGCTCTGTTCCGCCTGCGGAAAGAGTCACTGAGATCGATTGCAGGCCGGTACCCTGCTCGCTGACTTCAATCTCGATGGGACTGAGCCCGATGGTATCAATGTCGGGGGTCATCTTGATCCGAGGGGCATTCCACTCGAAACGCGGTACGATGTAAAAAGCAGCCGCCACCAGGGCGACGACGAGGATGACGTAGAGAACGTTGCGGCCGGGACCAAACCGTTTGGGCGGCCGGCCTAATTCAAAAGCGCTCATACTGTGAAGGTGTTCTGGACTGGATTTTTGACTCTCGCTTTGGCCCAAGATAAACGGCGAACCGTTGGATGTCAATCAAACTACGGCTGGAGGAGAGGAAAAGTTGTTATTTTTTGTTGACCCCGGATTCGGCGGCAGAAAGGTTACTTGAAGAGTGGGGGGACACCGTTCGACCATATTCACGACAGTCCTCTCTTTGCGAAGACAGTGAGTCTTTACCTTTCTATCCGGACTTCAACGGCCGGTGCAGGGGGAGCAATCTGAAAGCGAGGAGGATGCTTTGCCACCTTGCAGCAAAGACCTTGAGCCTGCGCGCTTGGGCATCTTCGCCGCTCCAGGTTTTCCCAGGCTCGGCCCATGGCGTAGCTGCAACTGCGGCATGCGGGTGGAATCGCGAATGCGCCTAAGGCGTTGCTGACATGATGCTATTAGAGCATTCCCTTGTCGCTGAAGCTGAAATGACGGCCATGTCCTATGACCACATGGTCGAGGACGCGAATGCCCATGACTTCGCCGACTTCTTTTAGTCTTCGCGTGATTTCGATGTCCTCCGGGCTGGGTGCGGGATCACCACTCGGGTGATTGTGAACAAAAATGACAGCAGCGGCGGATTCGCGGATCACCGGATTGTAGACTTCACGCGGATGAACCAGCGAGGCGGTCAGCGAACCCTCTGAAATCTTAACATCGCGGATTTTTTTGTTTTTGTTGTTCAAAAGAACCACGTAGAATAATTCCCGCTTTTCTTTCTCCAGGCTTTCGCGGAAGTGGTGAAAAACCTCTTCCGACGAGCGCAGCGGCTGGCCCGCCTCCCACTTCTGTGCGCCGACCCTGCGGGCGATTTCGAGACAGGCCTTGAGTTGAGCAATTTTTGCCGGTCCTAGCCCTTTGATCTTGGTCAGTTCGTGGACGGAAGCCTCGTCGATTCCTTTGAGGCCGTGAAATTGGCCAAGAAGCAGGCGTGCGTGGTCGATGGCGGTCTGTCCGGTGCTGGCATTGCCGTTGCGCAAAATGATCGCCAGCAGTTCGGTTTCAGTTAGTGCCTGGGGCCCATGCTTGAGAAGCTTCTCCCGGGGCCGGTCTTCCACCGGCCACTCCTTGATCGTCTGGTAAGGAACCATGGCAACCTCGCAGTAAGTTACAGACCTGCCGGCAATCCATTATCTGGGATGCCGACATCCTCTACCACACCGCGCGGTTTAGTCCAACACTCTCAAGATGAATCCCTTCAGATACTCGCCTTCCGGATGATGAAGGCTGACCGGATGGTCCAGGGGATGTCCAAGGCGCTTAAGGATTGCCACCGTTCGTCGCGCATCGACGGCGGCGCCGAAAACGACCTTTTGAAACAAATCCAGGGAAAGGTGCTGGGAGCACGAAAATGTGAGCAATAGCCCCCCGCACCTTATCAGCCGAAGGGCGTGCAAATTGAGAAACTTGTACCCTCCCGTCGCCGCCGTAACGTCGCCGCGCCTGTGGGCTAGAGAAGGGGGGTCCAGCACGACGACATCAAAGGCGGATCTGCACTCCTTTAAGTAAGTGAAGGCATCGGCTTTAAGAAGCTCGCCGTTCGATTGCGCGAATCCGTTTAGCGCCAGGTTTCGCTCGGCCAGTTCCAGAGCGGGCTTTGATGAATCCAGCGAAATGACTTCCTTCGCCATTCCGCCAAAGGCATAAACCGAGAACCCCCCGCTATACGCAAAGCAGTTCAGTACGCTCTGGTCCCGCGCTAAGGTCGAGAGCGTGAGGCGATGATCGCGCTGATCGAGGAAGAAGCCTGTTTTTTGTCCTCTTCTCACATCAGCGACGAACTTGAAGCCATTTTCTTCGATCGGAATCAAATCCGGGGGCGCTTCGCCGGCCAGGACGCCCACCGAGGCAGCGAGTCCTTCCTCATCCCGAACTTTGCCTTCGCTTTTTTCGAAGATACCCCTTGGGGCACATAAATCCTGCAAACAGCCGACAAGGGTCTCCTTGAACCGCTCCATGGGCGCGGTAAAAATCTGGCACACGAGAAAGTCTGCGTACCGGTCCACAATCAAGCCGGGAAGAAGGTCTCCCTCTCCGTTGACCATGCGGTACGCATCGGTTGTTGCTGATAAATGCCTGCGACGAAGCTCAAGGGCCCGGGACAGACGGCGGGCAAAAAAATTCCGATCGAGGGGTTCTTCCCTCTGGGTCAGGACGCGAACTCGGATCTGGGATTTCGGGCTGTAGAGACCGCGGGCGACCCAGTTGCGCTGGTAGTCGAAAATGTCGGCGACGCCAGGCTCCTCCAAATTTCCTTCGGCTCTCTCAATGGCGCCGGAAAAAATCCATGGATGGCCACGAACGACCGGAGTTTCTCTGCCCTTTTTAAGGAATAAATGCTGCATCGTGCGAGCCCGGAGGACAGATAAGGCTGGATTTTGGTTTTTAGATTTACGATCTTAAAAAATTCCAAAATCGGCAATCCAAAATCTAAAATCATTCTTTTCTAACAAAAGTCCCGCTCTTGCCGCCGCTCTTCTTGACAAGTCTGATTTCTCCTATGGACATCTCGCGATCTACCGCCTTGCACATGTCGTAGATTGTCAGTCCGGCGACGGATACGGCGGTCATCGCCTCCATCTCGACGCCCGTCTTGCCATCCACCCGAGCCACGGCTTCGATTTCCACCCGAGACGGCTTGTCCCGGGCGGCAAGGTCAATTTGAACTGAGGTGACATTGAGCGGATGGCACATGGGAATCAGTTCCGAGGTTTTCTTGGCCGCCATGATTCCGGCAACCCGCGCCACCGAAAAGACGTCGCCTTTTTCCACTTTTCCCTGTCGAATCAGTGCTAGCGTCTCCGAGCGCATGTAGATACACCCGCGCGCGACCGCAATGCGGCTGGTCACATCCTTAGCGGAGACGTCAACCATGCGAGCACGGCCCTGTTCATCCAAATGACTGAGTTTGTTCATCGCGAACCAACTTTCGACATAGTTCTTTTTATGTTACATAAACTCCATGCCGAAAAAAAGCCACTATCGAGTCATCATTCTGGGTTCCGGCGCCGCCGGTTTGACGGCTGCGATCTATGCCGCGCGAGCCAATCTCGAGCCGCTGGTGATCGAAGGTTCCCAGCCTGGCGGACAATTAACCATTACCACGGATGTTGAGAATTTTCCCGGATTTTCCAAAGGCATCTTGGGGCCCGATCTTATGGACGAAATCAAGCGTCAGGCGGTCCGCTTTGGAACGGAAACCGAATTCGGCGAGGTGACCGCGGTCAATCTCAAACAAAAGCCGTTCAAGATTGTTGTCGGCAAAGAACCCCTCAAATGCGATACGCTTATCATTGCCACCGGCGCGAGCGCCAAGCTCTTGGGCCTGGATTCAGAAAGCAAACTCATGGGCCACGGCGTCTCGGCGTGCGCGACCTGCGACGG
>JBFJTQ010000027.1:0-10189 GCA_041625275.1 Binatia bacterium
GGGGCAGTTCTAAGGTCACCATCACCGGATCCGCGCACAATAAGCTCGGCCAATTGAAGAAGAACGATCCGGAGACCATTGAGCTGCTCGCTCATCTGCAGGAAAAAATCGAACGCAGAGTTTCGGAAATGACTATGGTAAAAGCGGACACTGAGCCGGGAGCTGAGAGCCTGATCATCAGCTTCGGTATTACGGCGCGCTCAGCGCGCGAGGCCGTGAGGATGGCGCGGCAAGAGGGGCGGCGGGTTTCGCTGCTGCAGTTATTGACCTTGTTTCCAATACCCGAGCGCCAGATCGTCGACTCCCTCGACGGCGCGCGCCGCGTCCTCGTCGCGGAAGAAAACCTCACTGGCCAGTATCGAAGTCTCATCCGCCACCTGTTCGCGGGCCGAGAGGTCGTGGGCGTAAACAAGATTGGCGGCATGATTACCCCGAGGGATATTCTGTCCTCGCTCGACGGGTGAAAGTTGTTTCTTTTGGGAGGCCAAGCACCATGCAGACAACACCGGTCATCGATTCATATCTGGTAGACGAACCGCACTTCCCCTACTGCAAAGGCTGCGGCCACACGCAGGTCGTCAGGGCGCTCAACGAGGCGCTGGTCAAGCTTCAGCTTCCGCCCTCGGACGTGGAGATCACCACGGACATTGGCTGTGTGGGTTTGGCCGATGCGCTTTTCAAAAACGTCCATACGGTTCACACCACGCACGGGCGGTCCACGGCGTTCGCCGTAGGGGCAGCCATTGCCGACAGGGCTCTGGCTGATGGAAGGCTCAAACCCATCGTGATGATCGGTGACGGCGGAGCGATGATCGGGCTGCTGCATATCGTTCATGCCGCGCAGGTCAACGCAGACGTCACTCTTCTACTGCACAATAACTTTGTCTTCGGCATGACGGGCGGGCAGTGTTCCGCACTCTCCCCCGTTGGATTCGTAACCACAACGACCATGCGCGGCAACATCGTTCCGCCGCTCGACATCTGTCAAATTGCCGAAAGTTGCGGCGCTGGATTTGTGGCGCGAAAACTCGCCACGGACCGGGATCTCTCAGATACGCTGGCGGAAGCCATCGCCTACCCGGGCTTCGCCCTAGTGGAGATTGCCGAACTCTGCACCGTGTACGGCACAAGGCTGAACCGGTTGAGCGGCGGACAACTCAGGGAGAACTTCGAAAGTCTGGGCCGTAAGAGGGGCACCCTCCTATGCCGCACCGACCGGAAGGAGTTCGGGCTACTTTACAGAGAGAAGTTTCCCCGAGCCGAAGATGCCCCCGGAGAGAATTTCATACCCGCTAGGTTCCGCCACAATTTAGCACAGCAAGTCCGCCTGCTCGTTAGCGGCACCGCCGGCGAACGGGTGCAGTCGTCCGCGCGGCTCTTGTGTCAGGCCGCCGTGATGTCGGGTCTTCGTGTAACACAGAAGAATGATAACCTCGTCACTCAGGGAAGCGGCTTCTCTCTTGCCGAAGTGTGCTTGAGCCCCGAGCCGATTCTTTACACCGGCATCGATGAGGCCAACGGTGTGGTCGTTGTTTCTGCAGATGGACTGCAGGAGGTCGCAGGACGGAGGGTTTTCGACACTCTCGCCCCCGACGCGCTTGTGATCCTCGATTCGGAACTTCCCGCGCCGCGCACCCGAGCTAAGATCATACGTCCTCCTGCCCGCACATTAGCTTCTGATAAATTGGCAGCGGCCGCCGCGCTGGGACTGTATGTCGAACGCAGCAAAATTTTTCCAATCGACGCGTACAAGGCCACGGTCAACGACGTTTTTAGAGAAGAAACCCCCCGTTACATCGAGGCCATTGACAAGCTCCTCGCCTGGGACTGCAGTTGATCCGACCCTGACCTATCGGCACGAGTGTTGGAGCACGCGCGCAGCATTCTTCCGCTTTGAATAAGCCGCTGCTTTTTGGCGCCCACTCCCCGTCTGGTGCGGCACCTTAAACTTGGATTCCGCAGTTGCAGATTCGGTATAGGCAGAGCGAGGGGCGAGCCTGGAGTGGCGAAGGTACCCAAGCGCGGAGTTGCAAAGAAGTTGTTGCACCTTGGCAAGTGACCGCCCTCGCTTTGAGACTGCAACTCCATGCACCGGCCATGTCTATCTGCGTACAGCCACCAACTTATTATCTTCGCTACGAAAGGGTCGCCCCACGCTCCTCAAGCAACTGTCTACTGCGGAATTCGGGTTAAAAGCGGCCTGCGGTCGAGAGGAAACAAGAACTCACATGTCTAAGTGGTTCGTGCGGTCCGTCTAGTCCTCGCGGCGCTCAGAATGACAGATTGCAGACCGCAGATATCAGACTTGCAATTTGAGTTTTGCCATTTGCAATCCCGAAGGGCATGCCCACGATTGCAGGGCTTGCGGCCGAGCGAGCATGAAAAATTGTCAGATTAGGGTTTACTGCCAACCCGAAAAGCGAGGTTTCCGCCGCATGTCTTTCTCCTGCGCGGATGTCTGAGACGGATGGTGTTCGCGCATCGCTTTATCGACGTCGTAGCGCAGCAGGTCCCATATCTTCTCCATGCAGCGAGCGTAATCAGGGTCTCTCATGCTCTTGAAACCGCGCGGCCGGCGTAGATCGATGGTGACGATACTTTTGACGACCCCTGGCGCCGAGCTCATGACCGCCACCCGGTCGCACAGCAATACCGCCTCCTCGAGGTTGTGCGTCACCAGGATAACGGTTTTCTTGTCGCGCTCCCAGATGCGAAGAAGCTCTTCGCGCAGCAAGAGCCGCGTCTGCGCGTCGAGATTGGCAAAGGGCTCGTCCATGAGAATGACTTCAGGATCGTTGGCGAGAGCGCGGGCAATCGCGACCTTCTGTTTCATTCCTCCCGATAGTTCGTGAGGCCGCGCACCGCTGAAATCAAAGAGACGAACCATTTCTAGAAAATACTGGCTTACGCGTTTCACGATGGACGGTTGCTCTTTGCGGAACTCAGGCCCGAGGGGAACGTTCTCTTCGACCGTGCGCCAGGGCATCAGTGAGGGGTCTTGAAAAACCATCGACACGCGCGATTGAGTTCGCTGCTCACCGACGAATTCCAAGGAACCTTGCGTCGCCTTTTCCAGACCCGCAATGATTTGCAAAAGCGTGGTCTTGCCGCAGCCGGTCGGCCCGATGATGCCGAAAAATTCGCGCTCGCGCACCTCGAGGTCTATTCCACCCAGGGCGCGGATTTTTCCCTGCCCGCTCATGAATTCCTTGGTCAAACCCTGGATCATGACCTTCATGAGCGCATCCTTCCCGTGTATATCACCACAAGCTGAGAAGAGCGTCCGCAGTCAGCCCAGCGCAATCTATGCTGCCCAACGGATTGAAATGGGCGTGCGCTTCCGCCGGCAAACGTAAGACCTACTTGCCCCTCCCGTTGCGGACCGTGGCTTCAGGACAAAGACCGCGAAGAACCTGCCAGCCCCCGGATACAGTGTTCTTAGCTGAACCCTCTATCTCCCGCCGAATACTTCATGAAAGCGCTTGGCGTATTGTGTAAAATTTTCCAAAACCTCATCGGGAGCGAATACGGGCTCAATTCCTTCCATGAGCTCGGGCTGTTTCGGCTTGACATCGATGTGGTCGGGGATCCGATTCATATCGCGCACGATCTCTTGGCCTCTCTTGGACAGCATGAAATCGAGGAACAGCTTGCCCGCGTTGGGGTGCGGCGCCGTCGAAGAGAGACCGGCCGGATGGATGTTAGCAAAGACCGGATTTAAGTAGACCCAGTCGGCAGGCGCACCGGCATCTTTCATCTGCTGAAAAGTCGTCGAATAGGCCGTGAGGGCTCCCCTGAACTCGCCCGCGGCAACTAGTTGCGCAATGAGAGTCCGGCCATTCCTGAGCTGCGGTTGCTGTTTGGCCAGAGCCTGCATGAACTTCAGTCCTTTTTCCGGCCCCATCGCCTTGAGCATGGTGCCGAACCACTCGTAGGCTCTCCCATCCATGCCAAGACTATCCTTCCAGTCGGGTTTCAAAAGGTCGTTGTAGGATTTAGGCACCTGCGCCTTGGGCACTTGCTTGGTATTGAAACCGAAAGCCGCGTAGTTGGTGTACACCGAGGTCCACATCCCGTCGGCATCTTTAAAACCCTCGCGGTAGCCCTTTCTTTCCTTGGAGTCGTAGGCCGCTAGAAGCCCTCTCTTCTTCATCGCCTCGCCGTAGAAACTAGTCTGCATGGCCACGTCCCAAAGGGATTTGCCGGCCCTGGACTCCGTCAAGATTCTTTCCATCAATTGCGCGTCCGTCGCGCGGTAAAAGGTAGCTTCGATTTTGGGATAAACTTGGCGAAACCCATCGATCATCGCTTTACTGTCGTTGGCGTTGAACGTGGCGTAGAACACCACCTTGCCCTCCGCCTCCGCCTTCGCCCTGATATCTTGCGCCTGGACCGCAACTCCGATCGATAATCCCCAAATCAGGATCCAAACACTCCAGAAAAGCTGCCGTCGAACCATCGTCAATCTCCTTTCTGCTTAAGGCATCTCCGCGAGCAGGCGCCCATAGCCGAGCACGGGCTCGTTGAGATGAAGAATTTTTTTTGTTGCCCACACCTGAGCTGGAATGCTCGAAACGACGGTGGTCTTGAGGTCTTTTTCCAGCATTTCAATCACCGGCAGGTTGTGCCAACCCGCACCGAGCATGTAAATGCCATCCACCGGACCATGTTCAACGAAGAGCTTTTTCGCAAAGGAATAAATCGCCTCCGGCGCGATTTTGCCGGCGTCCCTGAAGGGCACGTCGATCCCCTCCATCGCTTTCACCTCAAAGCCATCGTCTTCGAGGAACTTGGCGAACTTGCGATTGAGTTCTTCCTGAAAGTAGGTCATCCCAACCAGCTTCTTGAGGCCCAGAGCGCGGAAAGCATCAACCTGGGCCATGGTCGCCACGAGCACGGAAATTCCGTATTTCTTCGACAGCTGACCGGAAATCTCCCGGTCGGCTCCGTGACCGCGCACCATGGCCGGGGGCGCCCCCATGATCATGACCACGTTTGCGCCCAATTCCGCAAGTCGCGCAACTTTTTTTTCTGCGATCGAGAGCGCTTCCTGAAATTCCTGCTCGTTGCCGGCGCGGATGCCGGCATGACATGGAATAAAGCCCACTCCTTCTGGCATAAGCTTGATAAAGCTTTCCATCGAACCGGGCCGATAGGTAGGTTTCACCAGCCCCACAATTCCTCGCGCTCCGTAGTACATCTCATGACCTCCGCTTTCCGAATGGCTCAACCGCTGAATATCGTCTTCACGCCCGTTTGGCAAGTCGCGGGAGAAGTCAAAAGCTAGTTAGTTGGCCGGTTGTACAGAGATCTATAACAGCTTGAACGATTGGAAACGGGGCAGGAAACAATACATGCGCCCAAAAGACATAAATAGCACCTTGAGGTTACAAGCTGCTGAGCGGATTGCCTCTCCAAAATACGACACAAGGCTTATTGAGCTCACTCGGTTGCCGAGATAAATTGCGCTCTAAGTTTTGCTCTCTCGGGCTTGCCCTCTACGGAGAAGTTTACATATGAGCCACATGGTTTCCCGTGTCACAGTTGTAGGCACTGCTACCGCGTTAAGGGTTGCCGCCTGTTCAAGAGGACCTTACCGGATACGGTTCGCCCAACAACGCGATATGAAACGCCTCGCACCGATAGCCGCATTGTTTGTGGTCCTGAGCCTGCCGCTCAAAGCCCCTCATGCGGGCGCCCAGAGCGCGAACAAACCTTTCGAGCCCACTTCAGGCCAGTCCGGCAAAGATGTTGTCTGGGTACCGACGCCTCCGAAGTTAGTGGAAAAGATGCTCAACCTGGCCAACGTAACGCCGGCGGACTTCGTCATCGACCTGGGGTCGGGCGATGGACGTAACATCATTGCCGCGGCCCAACGGGGCGCGCGCGCCCTTGGGATCGAGTACAATCCGGATATGGTGAACTTGTCCAACGCGATTGCCGCCAAGGCAGGCGTCGCCGGGAAAGCGCAGTTTGTGCAAGGCGACATGTTCGAAGCCGATATTTCACAGGCGACCGTGCTCGCCTTGTTTCTCCTGCCCGAGAACCTCGATCGCCTGATGCACAAATTCTTAGACCTCAAACCCGGCACGCGCATCGTCTTGAACACCTTCGGCATCGACGGCTGGACCGCCGACCGGAGCGAACGCGTCCACGGCGACTGCGGCGACTGGTGTGAAGCCCTGCTCTACATCGTGCCCGCGAAGGTTGCCGGCCGATGGCGTCTTTCCGAAGGCGTGCTCACGCTGATGCAGCAGTTCCAGGTGATCACGGGATCCATCGAATCCCCCGGCGGGCACAAGACGATCTCCGGCGGGCGCGTCGACGGAGATCGCATCCGCTTTAGCGTTGACGGCGTCGGCTATACCGGCCGAGTGAGCGGCGATCGAATCGATGGCCAAAGCGGGGCAGCGCGCGCCTGGAGCGCGTCGCGTGAAGGCTGATCTTCGAATTTAGGGCCTCGACTCCGGATCACTCGATTCCCAACTGGTTATGCAGATTTCATCCTGGTGAGATCACAAGACACTGCTCCCGCTTAACACTGATCCCCTTCCCATCGCCGGCGGCGCGTCGAACCGAGAACTGCCCAATATGATCGCCACTGCCTGCGACGCCAAGTCCCACGCGCCACAACGCGTACCATTCCTTCAGCAATGTTCATTGTTCCGCGTCTTGCGGCCCGCCGTGCCCTACGGCAAACCTGCGGGAGTGCCGCTGGCATTACGGGTGAGAAGCTTGCGAAGTCAAAACGCGCCCGTGAAGACAATCCCCTCGTAGAGCGGAAGATGAAGCCAGGCCTGCGCGGCATATAAAAACAGCCAACAAGCCGAAGCGTAAAAGACCGATGCGAGGTTTGCCGCCTTACCTTCGAACTTGAGATAGATCAGCGTGGCCATCGGCAAGCCCCATTGAAATCCCAGCAAGGCGACCAGAGCAAAGAAACTGAAAATCCAGCCGAATGTGATCGCTTCTTTGCGGCTCAATCCTCTCTCGGTTGTGTCGGAAACATCGCGCGAGTCGCCAAAAAAGGAAGCGATCAGGCCACTCAGTGCGAGCACTAGACCGACCGTCGCGGCCACGAGCGGGAACAGGGCGGCTGCGAACGGCCAATTCGTGGCGCGGAACAAGGCGCCGCTGAAAGCCAGCGCTGCAATCAGGCAGAGTAGGAAATCGAGCTTTGATTTCATCTCATCAATCGGCGCACAAAGCCATAGGAAATGATCCCCAGGATCATCAGGAGGATAATGAGGCTAATCGGCCGCAACAAGAATCCCAAACCGTAGCTCTTCATGGAAATAAACAAGAAATTCTCCGACAGGGGCCCGAGTATAAAGCCGAGGAGCAAAGGCACACGCGGCCATTCCGCACGCATCATGAGGTAGCCCAGTAAACCGAAGAGCAGCGTGAAGACCAGCGTTCCAGGATCGGAGTAGGCGGCATACGCGCCGAATAGAACGAAAAGCATGATAACCGGTATGATCAGGCTCCCCCGGATCCAGGCGATCTTGGCCGCCGGTCTCGTGATGCAAAGGCAGATCGCCGTGGCGAGCAGGTTAGAGACCACCAGGATAAAAACCATGGCGAAACTGATCCACAGGTGTTCGTTGAGCATCGGCGGACCGGGCGTGATCCCGAGGATCAGGAACGCCGCCAAGAGCATGGCCGAAGTCGCGCCGCCGGGTACCCCGAATGCGAGGGTTGGAATGAGTTCCCCACCCGCCGACGCATTGTTCGCGCTTTCGGGAGCGATGACCCCGCGAATTTCACCCCTGCCGAATCTCTTTCTTTCGTCGTCTTTCGCCCCGCGAACGGCAACGCCGTAGGCGTAAAAGGCTGCTGCCGTCCCTCCTAGCCCGGGAATCGCTCCAACGATGACACCCACAGCGCTGCTCTGCAGGACCAGGAGCCAATGGCGACATGCCGCCTTGGCCCCGGTGAGAAAGCCGCCGCTCACATCCATGGCGGCCTTTTCGGCGATTTGCCCGCGGAGTGCGAGGGAAACTACTTCCGGTAAAGCAAATAACCCCATCACTAAAGGTATCAGCGACAGTCCCTCGAGGAGGTAGTCTTGGCCAAGCGTGTAACGGGGAATGCCCAGCTGCGGGTCCATGCCGATCGTACCGAGCCAAAGACCGAGCGCCGCGGACAGAAGGCCCCGGCTGGGCCGTTCCCCGCTCAAAAAACTAATCATGACCAGCCCGAGCAGCACGAGCATGAATCGCTCGGGTGAGGCGAACATAAGCACCAATGGCTGAAGAAGAGGCAGGAATAAACAGAGGATCACCGCGCCTATGATGCCTCCGATGGCTGACACTAGGAACGCGGCCGTTAATCCTTGCGCAGCTTCACCCTTTTTGGCCATGGGATATCCGTCCAGGATCGTCGCCGAAGCGCTGGGGCTTCCCGGGACATTGAAGAAGAAAGCCGGGAACGTGTTGGCGGTGTGTACGGCAGATACCACCGACAGCATGATGGCGAAGGCGGGAACCGGGGAAAGACCGTAGATGAACGGAAGCAAAAGAGCGATCCCCAGTGTGGCTGTGAGGCCCGGAATCGAACCGAAAATGATGCCGAGGGAAACGCCGAGAGCAATGGCGCCGAGAACCGGGCCGCTCACAGTTATTACTAACCCCCGCAACAACGCATCCCAGATCATGCGCAAACCCTCACTGCGGGCTCTGCCCGCCCCTTGGTCGCCGAACCGTTTTGGACCGAGACCTGGCTCGGCTAAATAGTCACTTGAATATTTCCGCCAGCTTGTCTTTCACGGGCTTGGGCAGACTGAACATGTCGCGCACCAGAGAGCTGACCTGTTCATGGCCGACAGGGTTCAATTCAAAGCCTTGCTTTTCCGCCGCCGTTATGAATGCGTTGTCATGCATCATCTTCCACAGGCCATCGCGAAGGACTTGCAGCCTGTCGGCCGGAATCCCAGGAGTAGCGAGAAAAGGCCGCGTGATATTAAAAGTGCCAATGTAAAGGTCGAAAGCCCGCCGCTCCCCCTCATCCGAGATATGGTCGCGAAGCTTCGGAAGTTTGGAAATCTCCGTAGCGAATTTTTTCGGTGGATTGCCGCCGCCGAGACTCATCAACAGTACGATCGAACGGTCTTCCATCATGGACTTAGTAAGAGAATTTGCCTCCAGCGTCGCCGCTGCGGTTGAAACACCGTCCACTTCGCCCTGCCTTATCGCCAGTGCAATATCGGCATAACCTTTGTAACCCGGGACCAACTGGATGTTGAATTTCCCGAATTGTTTAATCAATTTGGCGGCCTCGGTAATAGAGCTTCTGGGCCCCAGCACGCCGATTTTGAGCGCTTTTGGGCCGCGCAAATCATCGATCGTGCGATGCGGGAGGGAGGAGCGGATGAACATGATATAGTGGGCTCCCCCGACGCTTCCCAGCCAGCCCCACTTCGTAAAATCGATATCGCTGCTTTGCCCGAAGAGCGACTGAAAGAGGAAAGTTGATGGTATGTGAAGCAGAGTGAGGCCGTCGGGAGTAGCCTTGTAGGCGGCCCGCGTGCCGATCATGCCGCCGCCTCCCGCTTTGTTTTGTACGATGATCGTCGGTTGTCCCGGTATATGCTTCGGCATATACTCTGCAGCCAGTCGGGACATGCGGTCGTATGTCCCTCCGGCACTGAAGGGACAGACGATCGTGATTGTTTTGCCTTTATAGAAATCCTCCGCCACGGCGTTCGATCGCGCGCCCACCATGAGGGTGAGGCCAATCATGGCTAGAGCGAGTGCTGTAAATCTCATACCGTTTTCTCCTTTCCGTATATTCTTTTCGCCAGGATGGCTCGCGCAGCTCGGATAGGTGCAGTTTAAATAGCAGGCTTGGCGGTTTGTCAACAATTTTTTGCCGCGTACCGGCCGTCAACGTCGCCCTCCCCTGCCGTCGCCGTCAAAAATAAACGCTGGATTCCGCCCGAAAATCGCTTTGCCGCAATGAAGTGTTATCTCTTTGCACGGCTGGAACGATTGGAACAAGGGCAAGACGTGAGGCGTTAAAACCGGAACGCAGTGTCGCCTAAGCGAAGATTCTAAGAGTCCTCACAGTTTCGTGATCGAAGCCCTGTCCTCCGAAGGCAGATAGTATCGAGTGTTATTCCGGACCCCGACGCCCAACTATACTAGCGGAAACTACCGGCAGCTCTTCTATGGCTCGGTGTCAGGAGCTA
>JBFJTQ010000028.1:0-10118 GCA_041625275.1 Binatia bacterium
CGCGGTCAGCACCCAGGTCTGGATTGCCATCTCGGTATACGTACTGGTAGCGATCGTAAGAAAACGGCTGAATCCCGAGCGCAGTCTGCATTCCATTCTACAGATTTTGAGCGTCTCGCTATTCGAGAAAATGCCCATATTACAAGCTCTTTCCGGACCTGAATGCGATGAAAGCGATACACTTTTTTGTAACCAGTTAGATTTATTCAACTAACGTTGGGACAGCACTGTATTCGGAACAATTCAAGAAAAGCAATTCTCTTCGTCCTTTAGTTGAGTTTCCAGACAAAACCAAGATTTACGAAAGCAAAGAGCTTTGGTAGTTTTTTGCATCACGGATTCCGAGTCCCGAACAGCCAGACGTGGAGGAGATCTTAAAGCGTGAGCAAATTTCGGAAGATGATTCGGTGACGCTTCTGAGGCGATTCGGGACGAGGACAATTTCCAACCCATTCCAACTCGAAGCACCCTGAATAATCTGAACAGACGAAGGGGAACAATTTGTTGGCGCTGATCAGGAGACAAGACCTTTCGTCCAGAAACGGATTTCCTCCTTCCCTCTTCTTGAATTCGTTGGGTCAGCGATCTCTGGTACTGCATCCCCGTTTTCAGTCAGTTCGTGTCGGAGACTGGTCCGCGTTAGAGTTGGGTATCTTGTATGAGGCCGAGACAGAGGATCAGGAGTCCTTCACGCTACTCACACCATGACATCGAGGCCCCAATTGATTTCGGGAATTTTCCATGGCTGTCGGTTGTCCGAATTGCCGAGGGGCTACTGTAATCTGCACAAAACCATAACACCTCAGAAAGTCGAAAGTTTCTCGACGTCAGCGGCTTGCCCCAAGGCTCAAAGATGCATGGGCTCTGCGCGCTAACTTGCTGACTTTTGCTCCCTGGCCTTGTAGAAATCAAAGCTCGGATCGGTATAGGCCTCTGTGGGCATCAACGACGTCAACCCCTTGTTCGCCAATTCCTCTTCGAACTTTTGCCGCACCCAGGGATCTTCATTGACATATTCGATCTGATCCTTGGCCCGGTCCTCGACCTTTTCCGCATGGCCGTGGAACTGCATCGGCGGATGGAGGGCGAGATAACGAGCGGGTTCCCCGCCGGCGTTGAAATGCTGATGGAACCACTTGTTCGGCGGCACGAAGCAACTCGCCTCATGCCAGGGCACCACGACCTTCTCCTTACCTTCCTCCCACATGATCGAGTAACCTTCACCAACCGGGATCACGATTACCCGGCCGGGGCCATGGCGGTGAGCCTTCTTGTACAATCGCGCATCGAAGACCGACATGTGGCAGGACATCTCCGAGTCCGGAAATTGGATGTAAACACTGCGGCCGCCGGCGCCGCGGCGCACATTAGCGTCTAACTTGTCCCAAGCGCGCATGTCGGGAAAGAAATTGCCATACCAATAGGCGCGCCGGCCCCAGGAGCTGTCCAGGGTGCTTTGTTGAATCATTTTGGCCTCGGAATAGAAATCCATCTCATTCTGGACATCCGGGCCCTCGTAGCTGTTACCGAAAATAAAATTTGCATCCCGCACGCCGGAAAGCGTGAGCGGCATGTAGTTGTAATGGAGCAAACGGACCGGTTTGTCGCCCTGCATATTGCTCAATTGGTGGGTATAGTTGTGGGGAAGCAGGAACATGCTGTGCTTTTGCCACTCGAAACTTTTCTTCGGTCTCTTCTCGCCGGACCAGATCGTTGTCAGCCCGCGCCCCTCCACGACGTAAACGATTTCGTCCAGCGCGAACTTGAGAGGAGGAAGAGTCTTGCCCGGGGCAATTTCCGTTACCCGCGCCGAGGTCACGCCCTCTTGGCCGACGAGCTGGATAAAGGCGGAGTCGCACCCGCGCGCCTCCCACCAGCCCAGTTTCAGTGTCCTCAAATCCTCGATGTAATAACCGCGGTAAACGGGTATCCCCTGCGACTCCATCCATTCGTCGTAGCTGTAATACTTGCTCCACATTTTCCGTTCTGCTTGCATCGCTTTTGACATAAATGACCCCCTGGGAGTTTGTCTACATTTCCTATGTTAACCGTCACCTCTTCCAGGCTCAAAATGCCGCACGCTCCCTAGACGGTGACGACCAGTAGAGTACCTGCGACCGTACAGATCGCCCCCACTATGACCCGCACGGAAATCGATTCCAAATCTCTCAAGAAAACCGCTGTCAGCACCACTGACAACACGGGATTTGCAGCTACGATGGGCTCCACGATCACGACTTGTCCCGCGCTGAGCGCGTAAAAAACCGCAAGCATGGCACTCGTATTGAAAACCCCAGCCGCGAAATACCAGCCGAGGCTCTTGCGAGGCAAACGGAAAATTCGTCGGCCCCCTCTTAGCTGAAGCAGCGCTATTGAAAAGACAAACCCCGTAATAGAAGTGTACGCTGCCGCCACGAGCGGCAGATTGTCAACGTTCAGACCGGCCTTTCTTAACACGGATGAGACACCAAAACAGGCTGCACCGAGCACGGGGTAGATGACGTCCATTTTTCGCCACTGACCCTGGGGAGTTCTTATGGACGAAAGAATCACGACTCCAAGAATGACGAGAGCCGTCCCCAGGATGTTTTGCAACACCCACACTTCAGCGAGAAAAACTACGGCAAAAACCGAGGCGAAGATCGGCGAAGAGTTGACGATCGGCACGGCTCGGGCCACGCCTATACGCTCTATGCCCACGAAATTCAACGTGCGGCCCAAACCCGGAGCGAAGACACCCGCTACAATGAAATACCAAATGGCCGGTGACAACACCGCGTTCAGGGGCACAAAGACCCCCACCAAACACCAGGCCACAAGCGCCGACATGGTTAAGGAAATGACCGACGCGGTGAGGGCATTGGAATCAACCATGCCGCGCCGCACCAAGACATGGGAGCAAGCGAAACAAAAACCGGCCAGCATGGCAAAATAGACCGCCATGGACTCAACCGTGAAACGACACCGTGGTGAGGGGGTAATAGGGATAGGTTTCAAACCTGCTCAAAGTCGTCATGCGAGGGTACAAAAAGCCTTTCGTGCTGTGGCAAACGCGCTTATCCGATGATGACCACCCCGCCCTTGAGGCGGAATGTTGTACAGCTGACTCGTTACACTGATCTTCCCACGCGTTCAAGGTTGCGCAGGGAAGGTGCGGATTGCTTCCGATGCGGAGGTTCCGGATTCTTAATCTAGGCTCGTCGTCGGAAACATCAGGGACTTCACGGTGACCGGAATAACTTCCGTGATTCCCAAACACTCGCCGATATCCACGTAGTCAAGGTCGCCCACCTCGATACCGTCGACGGCAATAATTTAGCGCGCGACTTTGAGTTCATCCCTGAGAATGCCGCCGAGAGACTTGGCGATATCGAGATCCAACGTCAGATAGAGAGGGCATTCGGGATCGTCGGCATCCGTGAGAACTTCGGCGACCCCTTCGGCGATACGCTTGACCGATTGGTAATCCGGCACACCGTCTACGGAAAGCGACAGGGCCAAGCCCGAGGTAAAACGCGTCAGGTCAAATTTCTTCAATGATTGTCTGAGGGCCTCGCTAACCGATTCGTCCTGGCGGATCGCCGCTCGGATGACTTTGAGACCATGAACCGGCAGCGCCTGCGTATTCGAGACATAACTCGTATTGCCACTTGCCTGAATCGTGTACTCCCCTGCGCCGATGACCGTGGCGCGAATCCCCTCAAACGGTTCACGCAAAATGTCGCTCGGCAGTTTCTGCAGGTTGAGGCGCATGTTTTTCCCCAGCACCGGACCGATGTCGCCGTACGCGTTTCGGTCGCGGTCATAAACATGCTCCGACACGCCGCCCGAGAACACGATATGCTGGACCTGGTTCAAACCGCGATAATTGACAAACGGCGGAGTCACCATGAGTTTTTTGGCCATCGGCGACGTTGGACCCTGCTCGATGACCTCGAAGAGAATCCTCGCCATATAGGCGCCAAGATCTTCTTTCTGTTGCTCGGTGATTTTCTGGCCCAGCTCGACCGTATGGCCGAGTTCCTTTAGCAATACTTTGCCGGCCTTTTCGATGCGGGTGATCGTGTCGTCGCCGCCAAAAGCAATCAGCCGGGCGCCGACGTTGATGGAGGCGGTCTGTGTGACGATGCCGTCCTCGATCAATGCGAACTTGGTAGTCCCGCCCCCCATATCGACATTGAGGATGGTCTTGTGTTCCGATTTCGACAGATCCACCGCCCCGCAACCGTACGCGGCGAGGAGCGCCTCATGATTATGCCCGGCGGCCGCGCAGATGAATTTTCCAGAGTACTTGGCGAAAAACTCGACGATGGGCTGCGCATTCTCTTTTTTCAACGCTTCACCCGTAATAATCACCGCCCCCGTGTCGATCTCCTCCGGCGTTAATCCCGCTTCCTCGTACGCCTCGTGAATGAACGCATTGACCTTGTCCGTATCGATCTTCGTCGCCGATACATAAGGGGTTAACATGATGGGCGAGCGGTAGAGAACTTCACGGTTGGTGACTCTGAATCGCCCCGAGAGCGAGGCCCCCTCCCGCCGCAGCGTGATGTGCGAGAAAATCAGATGGGAGGTCGAAGAGCCGATGTCGATGCCCACGCTTTTGAGCGAAAACATCTCCAGGCCTTCGATGTCCGTAACGATTTCATCTTCCCCGATCTCGAAAGTTTCCGGATGATCGTGATCGTAAATATCGTCGTGCATAATCCTCTCCAAAAGAACCGTCTTTTTCCAAACCCCTATAACAAGAATCCCCACACTCACGTGCGGGGATCCTCTGTTATGAGCCAGGACGCCCTTAAACCGCAGGGGCTACTGTTTTCCCATGGACTTCGACCACTCGAAGTCCGGGTTGGTGTAGCACTCGGGCGGCATGAGGCTCTGAATCCCGCGTTTCGCCAGCTCTTCTTCAAACTTCTTGCGAATCCAAGGGTCTTCGTTGGGATACTCGATCTGGTCTTTGGCACGGTCTTCGATTTTCTCCGCATGACCATGAAACTGCATCGGCGGATGCAAGGCTAGATATCGCGCCATCTCCCCCCCGGCGTTGAAGTGCTGATGAAACCACTTGTTAGGGGGCGTAATCATACTGCATTCGTGCCAGGGGCAGACGATCTTTTCTTTGCCTTCTTCCCACATGATGGTGTAGCCCTCGCCCGCCGGAATGATAATGGCGCGGCCCGGGCCATGACGGTGCGCTTTTTTGTAGGTCTTGGGGGCGAACACCGACATATGCGCCGTCAATTCGGAATGCGGAAACTGGATAAAGACGCTCTTACCGCCGGCGCCGCGCCTTTCATTGGAGTCCAGCTTGTTCCAGGCGCGCATGTCGGGGAAAAAGTTGCCGTACCAGAATCCGCGCAGACCCAAGCCCTCATCGGCATTCTTTGCCTGAACGAGTTTGGCTTCGGAGTAGAAATCGCCTTCAGTGGCGACGAATTTCGGCTCAAAAGGGTTATCGAAGTAAAACTCCGGATCGGGAATCGCGGACATGGCCATGGGCAGATAGCTATAGTGGAAAAGCCGGACCGGTTTGTCTCCCTGCATGTTGCTGAACACATGGAAATGGTTGCGCGGAACCAGAAACAGCGAGTGTTCTTGCCACTCAAAGCTCTTTTTGGCCTGTCCCTCGCCGGCCCAAACGGTGGTCACGCCGCGTCCGCTGCAAACATAGACCAGCGTGTCCAAAGCAAGCCGCTGTGGCTTTACGGCCTTGCCGGGAGCGATTTCCGTCACCAGGGACGAGGTAACCCCCTCTTGGCCCAAGAGCTGGACGAAGGCCGCCTTGCACTGCCGTTCCTCCCACCACTCCAGCTCCAGCGTCCGCAGGTCGTCAATAAAATATCCCGTGTGGATGGGAATGCCAACCGACTTCATATAGCGGTCGTAGGTAAACTCCTTGCTCCACATCGTAATCACGGCTTCTTGCTTAGCTGCTGTGGCCATAGGCAAACCTCCTTCTGTCTATCTCTAATGAACTACCTTCTCCCTTCCTTGCTCGCAACCTGGAGACGAACAAGGGCTCGCTGCAGAGCCGCCTCTGCGGCAACGAATTCCTTGTCTTCAAAATGCATCTCTGCGACGCGCTTTTCGGCTCTTTCCTTCGCCGCCCGGGCCCGCGTGACATCGATCTCGGAGCCGAATTCGGCAGCCGAGGCGAGAACGGTCATCACATTTTCCAAAACCTCGGCATAGCCGCCGCTAACGGCAAGGTACCGCCTGCTCGCTCCCTGCTTGTAGCTCATCTCTCCCGGCTCCAAAAGGCCAAGAAATGAGATGTGATTCGGCAACACACCGAACTCGCCCAACGCGCCCGGACCCGTGACTTCATCGACCTCCTCGTCAAGAAGGAGACGACTGGGAGTGACCACTCGGAGTCTGATCTTGTCAGCCATTTTTTCTGTGCTGCAGCCGTCGAATCCAACCTTGAACGTCGTGAACGGTGAGAACGACGAAAACGAAAAATAGCTTCTCGTTTGCTGTGTTCGGCCAGTTCAAACCGTTACAACCGCCTCATTTGCATTTTACGTGGCTGCCATTCTTTCCGCTTTCTCAACGGCCTGCTCGATGGTGCCGACCATGTAGAATGCCTGTTCCGGGATCTCGTCATGCTTGCCTTCTACGACTTCCTTGAACCCCTTAATCGTGTCTTTCAGCTCCACGTATACACCGGGAGTCCCCGTAAAGGCCTCCGCCACATGGAATGGTTGAGACAGAAAACGCTGAATCTTGCGCGCCCTGGCGACCGTCAGCTTGTCTTCCTCGGAGAGCTCGTCCATCCCGAGAATGGCGATGATGTCCTGCAGGTCTTTGTAGCGCTGCAGAATCAACTGCACGCTGCGGGCCGTCTCATAATGCTCGGGGCCCACGACGTGAGGATCCAAGATGCGCGAAGTAGAATCAAGCGGGTCTACGGCGGGGTAAATGCCCAATTCCGCGATCTGGCGCGAAAGAACCGTCGTGGCGTCGAGATGCGCAAAGGTTGTCGCCGGGGCTGGGTCGGTCAAGTCGTCCGCCGGCACGTAGATCGCCTGCACCGAGGTAATCGACCCTTTACGCGTCGTTGTGATTCGTTCCTGAAGCTCACCGAGGTCAGTGGCCAAGGTCGGCTGATAACCGACGGCCGAAGGCATACGCCCGAGCAGGGTCGAGACTTCGGAGTTGGCCTGGGTGAAACGAAAAATATTGTCGATGAACAGCAGCACATCCCGACCTTCGTCGTCGCGGAAATACTCGGCCAGCGTCAACGCCGTCAGCGCGACACGGGCGCGGGCCCCCGGGGGCTCGTTCATCTGGCCATAAACCAGCGACGCCTTATTGATGACCCCCGATTCTTTCATTTCGAGCCAGAGATCATTTCCTTCACGGGTCCGTTCGCCAACGCCCCCGAACACCGAGTAACCGCCGTGCTTCATGGCGACGTTGTTAATCAATTCCATTAGAATGACGGTTTTGCCGACCCCTGCGCCGCCAAACAAACCGATCTTCCCGCCCCGGGCATAGGGAGCCAGCAAATCAACAACCTTGATACCGGTTTCGAAGGCTTGAACCTTGGTTTCCTGGTCGACGAATTCCGGCGTCGGTCGATGAATGGGGTAAGACTTTTTAGCGTTGACCGGGCCCTGCTCATCGACCGGCTGGCCGATGACGTTGAGAACTCGCCCTAGCGTTTCTGCCCCGACGGGTACCGTGATTCCGGCGCCGGTGTCCACGACGTCCATACCCCGGACCAGACCTTCGGTGGAGTCCATGGCCACGCAACGCACCGTGTTTTCACCCAAATGCTGTGCCACCTCCAAGATGAGATTCCCTTCCTCGTCACTGATCGCAGGGTTGCTGGCCTTGAGCGCATTGTAAATGGGCGGGAGTGAGCCGTTAGAAAAGTCGACATCCACGACCGCGCCCAAGACCTGGGTGATTTTCCCCATGTTCATAAGAACTGTTCCTCCGTTTTCTAGCTCACTTCAGCGCTTCCGCCGTGCCCACAATTTCCATGAGTTCGCGTGTGATGGATGCCTGCCGCGCCCGATTCATTTGCAGGGTGAGGCTTGCCATCATCTTGGACGCATTGCTCGTCGCCGAGTCCATGGCCGTCATGCGCGCACCATGCTCGCTGGCAATAGCTTCCAGCAAAGCGCGATGAACCCCGACTTCCGTAATCTTCGGCAAGAGGCTGGAAAGAAGAGATTCAACGCCCGGTTCATAGAGATACTCGGTGAGTTGATCCGTTTTTTCTTCGTCTTCGGCCAGCGCCACGGGCAACAACTTCTCCAGTGTCGGCACCTGAGACAGGGCCGACCGGAACCGACTGTAAAGAATATAAACCGCGTCCGTATCGCCGTTAATGAACCGCCCAATGACCTTTTCGGCGATTTCTGACGCCAACTCTTCGGCGGGAGTTGCCAGGATATTGACGTAGCGCGCGGCGACTTCCGCCTTTCTGCGCCGGAAGTGATCGGCTCCCTTGCGCCCGACGGGAACATGTTGGATCTGTTGTCCGGCAGCCTGTCGCCGGATGAAAGCTTCGGCCGCGCGAATGAGATTGGCATTGTAACCGCCGCAAAGACCCCGATCTGAGGTAAAGAGCAGAAGATCGATCCTTTTTTCCTCGCGCACCTTGAGCAATGGATGGCTGTCCCGCGCAACTCGGGCGGCAAGGTTCTTAAGCAGATCCCTCATTTTCTCCGCGTAGGGGCGTGCCTGCACGGCCGCCTCTTGAGCGCGGCGCAATTTTGCGGCGGAGACCATCTTCATGGCCTTGGTAATCTGCTGCGTGTTGCGGATCGAGCTGATCCGCTTGCGTATTGCCTTAAGAGTCGCCATTACGCCTTGAAAACACCTTTAAATTCTTCCAGGGCTTTGTTCATTCTGGCCCGCAGGTCGCTATCCAGTTCGCGCTTCTTGAGAATATCTGCCGAGAGTTCGGGGTGCTTCGACTGCACGAACGAATAAAGCTCCTGCTCGTATCTCTTCAGGGCCGTGAGAGGCAACTCGTCGACGAAGCCGTTGGTACCTGCATAAATGATCAAGATCTGCTTCTCGACCGGCAGCGGTTCGTACTGTCCTTGCTTCAGGAGTTCCACGAGACGGCTGCCGCGATTGAGCTGGCGCTGTGTGGCCTGATCCAAATCCGAACCGAACTGGGCGAAGGCCGCCATTTCACGATACTGCGCGAGTTCGAGTCGGAGCGTGCCGGCCACCTGTTTCATGGCCTTGATCTGGGCGTTGCCGCCGACACGAGAAACGGAAATGCCCACGTTAATGGCCGGGCGCACGCCGGAATAAAAAAGGTCGCTCTCCAGAAAGATCTGCCCGTCGGTAATGGAAATGACGTTGGTCGGAATATACGCCGAAACGTCCCCGGCCTGGGTTTCAATAATGGGTAGCGCCGTCAGCGAGCCGCCGCCACGCGCGTCGCTCAACTTGGCGGCGCGTTCGAGAAGCCGGGAATGCAGATAGAAAACGTCTCCGGGAAAGGCTTCGCGTCCAGGTGGCCGGCGCAGCAGCAGGGAAAGCTGACGATAGGCCACGGCATGTTTGGAGAGGTCGTCATAAATCAAAAGCGCATGGCCACCGTTATCGCGGATACTCTCACCCATCGTGCAGCCCGTATACGGTGCGATGTACTGGAGGGGGGCCGACTCAGAAGCGGTCGCCGCGACAACCGTGGTGTAGTCCATCGCGCCTGATTCCCTCAACTTGTCTACAACCTGCGCCACGGTAGAGCGTTTCTGGCCGATGGCGACGTAAATGCAGATGACATTGCCGCCTTTTTGGTTGATGATCGTATCGATGGCTACGGCGGTTTTGCCCGTTTGCCGGTCGCCGATGATGAGTTCCCGCTGCCCGCGACCAATGGGGATCATGCCGTCGATGGCTTTAAGACCTGTCTGCAGCGGCTCTTTAACCGGCTGACGCGCGACAATTCCCGGAGCCTTGATCTCGATGCGCCGGCGCTCTTTGGTTTCGATCGGACCTCGCCCGTCGATAGGCTCACCCAAAGCATTGACGACACGGCCAACGAGCGCCTCGCCCACGGGCACTTCGGCGATGCGACCCGTTCTCTTAACGGTGTCGCCCTCTTTGATCACATGCGTTTCGCCGAAGAGAGCGGCCCC
>JBFJTQ010000029.1:0-9858 GCA_041625275.1 Binatia bacterium
ACATGGGACAAAACGGACCGGGTCGAAGATATCAAAAAAGCGGCGGCGCGCGCGTAGGCGCAGCGGACGGGGAGGAGTTTTTTCAGGATGGCCAAAGGGAAGTTCGATATTCGCGATATTCGTTTAAGTGAGAATGGACGCAAGCGTATCTTATGGGCGGGCCAGGACATGCCGGTCTTACAGCGAGTTCGGGAGCGATTTCGCAAGGAAAAGCCGCTTCGGGGCATGCCTTTCTCCGCGTGTCTTCATGTCACCGCTGAAACCGCCAATCTAGTTCAGACACTCCAGGCGGGCGGCGCGGATGTGGTTTTATGCGCATCGAATCCGCTTTCCACACAGGATGACGTTGCGGCCTCCCTCGTGCAGCACGACCGCGTGTCTGTTTATGCGATCAAAGGGGAAGACCACAAGACCTATTACCGCCATTTGCGTGCGGCCCTTGATCACAAGCCGGTGATCACAATGGATGACGGCGCTGACCTTGTCTCCCTGCTGCACACGGATTATTCCCATCTTGCCTCGAATCTGGTTGCGAGTATGGAAGAGACAACGACAGGGGTGATCCGGCTGCGCGCATTGGAGTCGGACGGAGCGCTGAAAATCCCGGTTATCGCCGTCAACGACGCTGCGACGAAACATTTGTTCGACAACCGTTATGGAACGGGCCAGTCGACCATCGACGGCGTCATTCGGGCGACCGATATGCTGATTGCCGGAAAACGAGTGGTCGTTGCGGGGTACGGGTGGTGCGGAAAGGGCGTGTCCTCACGCGCTCGCGGTATGGGCGCCAAGGTCATCGTTACGGAGGTCGATCCCGTTCGCGCCCTGGAGGCGGCGATGGACGGGTTCGAGGTCATGGGGATGAAAGACGCCGCTCGCATCGGGGACCTTTTCATTACCTTGACCGGTGACATGCATGTCATCGCCAAAGAACATCTCAAGGTCATGAAGGACGGTGCGGTGATCTGCAACTCCGGCCATTTCGATATTGAAATCGACATCAAGGCTCTCAAGCAACTGGCCAAAAGAGTAGAAAAGAACGTTCGTAATTTCGTCGATGCCTACGTTCTACCTGGGGGGCGCAGGATCTATCTCATCGGGGAAGGCAGGTTGGTCAACCTGGCTGCAGCCGAAGGCCACCCCGCATCTGTCATGGATATGAGCTTTGCCACCCAGGCACTTGCCTCTGAATGGGCGGTCAAGAATCGTACGAAGCTCAAAACGCAAGTTTATGACGTTCCCAAATCTGTGGAAGATTGGGTGGCGAAACTCAAACTGACCAGCATGGGGATCAAGATCGATTCCCTCACCCAAGAGCAGCGGAAATACTTGTCGTCTTGGTCTCACGGGACGTAGGTCGCCCTTAGAAACGTGCACGTTCCTGGGGCTTCGGAAGGTTGGCGGCCATCCGAAGCCTTTTTGTTTTGATCCGGATTCCGCAGTTCACACTCGGGCACCGAGCGAGAGACGAACCCTCCGCTGCGAAGGCAATGGGCCTGTACCTTGTAACCTGCTGCGAGCTGCGGTGGGTGGAATCACACATCGGGGCGAAGGGCGACGAGAAGCCAAGCAACACAATGAGTATTGAAATTGTTTGTTTATATGCCTTCGCCAATCCGGGCTCGCCCCTCGCTCAGCACAGGTTGTCAATTTCAACTGAGGAATCCGGGTTTAACTAAGAACATGCCAGCGAGACGTCTACTTGACCTGGCCGGCGCGGTCGGAATATGAGTTAATCCAAGCACTATTCGAGAAGCAACTCGTCGAGGAGGGTTGTATGAGTTCTCACTCAACCTCTGCCGTGCAGCGTTTCATTACCGCTGCTCGCCGGCTTCATGTCGAAGAAAAAGATTCGGCAACACGTTGGCGGAAAATGATACCGTTGTTGGCGGAGTTGATCGCCGACCCGATGGTCAAGGAACATTCAAAAGACTGGCCTGCGTGCCGGCAATCCGAGCGGGCGGAGAATTTGCTTTTCTACGAAGACCCAGACTACAAATTCATCATCAACGGTTTGATCAAAAGCCCTAGGTCGCGCACGCAAGTCCATGATCACGCCCATAATTGGACTCTCTACGGAGTCCTCGACGGTCACGAATCCATCGAACGCTACGAGCGACTCGACGATGGTTCCAGGCCGGATTATGCCGAGGTTCGCCTGACCGAAAATGTCAGGGTTGGACCCGGCAAGGTCGATCTCGTCGCTCCGTACGAGATCCATGCCGAAGAGAGCGGCGAAGAACGGACGGTGGCGATCATCGTGCGCGCCGAAAAGGCCGGAGGTTTCTTGCAAGGCCGCTACGATCCGAAGACAAAGCAATACTGGCAAGGATACGGGCCCAAGCAGGTTCCATACGAATTGAAGTAGCGCGCCCGATCGGGCCGTACGCTCTTCTTTTCTGCATTTTTAGATTTCAGCTTGCGTGAGGTTTCGATGATCGAGCCAGCAAAAAATTCCAAGCCGCGCATCGCCGTCTTTTCCGGGCCCACGGCGACGATTCAAAACAGTGAGCCCTTGGTCACGAGCAACAAAGCACGTGAGAAATACGGGTTGCCCGTACGCTGCCATCCTGATGGTTCGCCACTGCGCTTTGATGTTCTGCGGCCACAGCGCCTGGCGGCGCCGGTGACGGTTTACATCGAGCAGTTCAGCGCCCATCCCCTCGAGCGTGACGTTACCGAACTCTATGCGGCGCCCGATGGTTATATCGACGCATCCGGTCAGTTTCACAAGGAACCCCAGGGTCCCGACGACAAGCCCGTATACGAAGTCACACTCAAACCCGAGGACGGCCTGTATCCGCTCCCCTACATGGGGCGTCAGGCAACGGGACAAGCATGGGAAATGGACGGCACTGAAAAGGATGCACCCGCCGAATTGTGTCGCGTGCCGTTTTTCCCGGACGGTGCGCGATTGTTCGAGGAAATTGAACGCTTGGGAATATCCGACGAAGGCATCGGCTGCCTTCTTTCGGCCAAGGCGGAATTTGATTTCTATCGCGCGCTACCCTCGGGTGGCTATACGAAAGGGCTAAGCGCGGCCCGGCGAACCGATGTCGGCGAAGGAGACATCGGACCGGAAATCCGCGGTGCAGAATTTTTTCCTTACCGACCCGGCTATTTGCGCAAAGAGCCGCCGCTGGCGGCATTGGCCCGGGTAACGAATGTCGTTCAGCGAGCCATGAGTACGGGCGGCTATCTTGGCGCGATCTGGCTTGAAGGAAGTCCGTTCGTCGAAGAAAGCATCTACTGGCTGAATTTGCTGATCGATACGACGGTGCCCATTGTCGGCAATTCCTCGCAACGCCCTCATGGTGCGATCGGCAATGACGGCGATCGCAACATAGTCGACTCGGTGGACTACATCACGTCGCGGATTTGGGCCGACGAAGGGGGACGCGATTGTATCGGTGCCGTTGCGATTCTCGACGAGCAGATCTTCACTTCCCGCGATGTGCAAAAATCCGACGCACGCCCAGGCGGCTACGTCGCGACCGGCGGCCATGGCGGCATCATCGGCCGCATGGGCCATCCTGGTGCGCCGCAGTTCTCGTTCAAGCCGGTCAAGCGGCACACGCATAATTCCGCCGTGAATGTGACGCAATTGCCAATGGTCGTTCAAGGTTCAAGGGTTCGGGATGCAAAAGTCGAAACCGTCGCCGTCGCCATCAAAGATGACGAGGGGAGTTTACGGCCCGAGGCCATTCCAAAAGTAACGATCCTAAAGCATGCGCGCTATCTGCCGGATGACACGTCCGGAGATGCCTCTGCGGAGGTCGATATCCTTGCGCGAATTGACAAGAATCTCCATGATGCGCCGCTCGCCGGCTTTGTTGCGGAAGGCTCGGCGCCCTTCGGAGCGATGAGTAACTCGGTCGACGCCGCGTTAAAGCGGGCAACCTACAGCGGCATGCCCGTGGTTAAGGTCGGCAGAGGAAACGCGGGCGGCTTTGTTGACCCCAAGCGCGATCCTCTCGCCATTGCAGGAAGTAATCTTACGGCGACAAAAGCGCGCTTGTTGCTGATGGCCTGCTTGATGCGCTTTGGCTGCCTGCCGCCGGCGGCAGATCCGGCGAATCCGACGGCGGCAGAAACCGAGGCGACTAAGGCTAAGCTGGCTCAATACCAGGAGGTCGTCGATACGCACTAGAAATGGCGTGATGCGAGAAAAAAGCTTACAGATCAAAAGGAGCTAAACTTAAGAATTGGCAGCAAAGCCAGGTCCAAAATTCCATGAGCGCAAGCGCGCGCTTGAAATGTCGAGGCAGAGCTCTGCGTGATCAGTCCCAAACCTGGGCCGCCGTTTCCACGATCCTTTCCAGTTTGCGCCACATGTCGTCCTCGCTCATGACCTTGGAATCGATGCCGCCGAAGCCGCATTGCGGGCTGAGAGCGAGCTGGTCGAGAGGCAGGTAGCGAGAAGCTTGATCAATCCGCCGCTTGAGTTCGTCGACGGGTTCTAGCTCCGAACTCTTGGTCGTGAGGAGGCCCAGGACGACAACCTTGTCCTCGGGAACGAATCTCAGAGGCTCGAAACCTCCGGCGCGCTCGCTGTCGTATTCGAGCAGCAAACGCTGGTGCTTGAGGCTGTTGAATAATTTTTCTGCGATCGCGTCGTAAGAGCCTTCTCGATGCCACTGGGGAACCAACTTCCCGGTGGTGGGATCGAGGGTGCGCGCGTTGCCGCGGCAGACGTGGATGCCGAAGGTAACGCCGGGGAACCCTTCAATGATGGCGTTATCCGCTGCAATCGAGCGCTGAAAATTCCTTTCCGGGTCCTCGCCGCGTGAGCGCATTCTGTCCAGCGAAACCCTGTCGACATAAGCCGTGTATCCCGGGGCGTCGATTTGAATATATTTGCAGCCGACCTTCACCAGGTCGGCGATGATCTGCCGCTCGATGGCGACGACGTCGGCGACGAAATCATCTAGATCTTTGTACACGTGCTGCGACGCTTCCCACTTGAAGCGCTGGGCAATGCGATCGGGTCCGAGGACTGTTACCTTGACCGGGACGCTGGCCGAGGCTTGGGCGTAGCGGAATTCTTCCAAAGGGAGATTGCGAGTGAGCTTCAGCCGTTCCACCGCCGGTCGCCGGGTGATAATTGCCGGGCCGGCTTCGTCAAAATTCTGTTCGGCGCGTTCGAGCGGATTCAAATTGAGTTGGCGCTGCTCGTAATAAAGGGAGACGTTTTCCGGCACGTCGAAACCCGTCACGCATTCGGAAAAACTCTCCTGGAAGCTGTGGCGGCGAAATTCACCGTCGGTAACGACGGGGAAGCCGTGCGCCTCCTGTTTCTGAATCACGTCACGAATCGCATCGTCTTGGGCCCGTGCAAGTTCTTCGCGCGTCGCTTGTCCGCGATCGTAACGGGCGAACACGTCCTTCAGTTTTGCGGGTCGAACCATGCTGCCAATATGGTCTACTCTTATGTTCCGCAATTTATCGATTGTCGCCAACGTCATTGTCTCCTTCCCCTTCAACCCGGATTCCGCAGTTCAAGATAAGCGCGATGCGAACCCTCCGTAACGAAAGCAATAGAACTCTACCTCTGAGGAGTTGTGCAGTTCGCTCTCTGGTGTGCATTCCAGAACCCAATGGCGCGGGGCGCCCAGTGCCAAACACATCTTTGAAACTGCGCGGTCAAGTGCTTTCGCTACTCCAGGTTCACATCTCGCGCGCCATGGATTTTACTATCAATTGAGGAATCCGGGTTCAAGATGAAACGAACTTACATAAATCGCACGAAAATTGAATTAGCGACCATAAGGCCTTTCGGCGTGAGCCTGAGATTGTCTTCTCGCTCTTCCATAAGCCCAGCCGCGATCCAAGCCTGGATCTGCGGGTAGAAATCGACAGGACTTTTGCCGAAGCAGGAGCGAAACGCCTTGCGGGAAATTCCCTCAGTCATCCTTAGACCGAGAAACATGAACTCGCCAGCGGCTTTCGTCAAGTCGAGGTCTTCCTGGCTTGCAACCGCCTGACCCGCTTCTTTGACCTTGGCCATGTAACGGGCCGGATGGTTTTCATTGCTCCAACGCCGACCCAGACTTTCATGGTCGGCCCTTCGCCGGTAGCTGTGGGCTCCCGCGCCAAGTCCCAGATAGTCTCCGTTGTTCCAGTAGTTCACGTTGTGTCGCGAATGACGGCCCGGGAGGGCGTAATTTGAGATTTCGTAGCGCTCGAGTCCGGCGCTCCGCAGGCGCTCTTCGATCAGCTCCGCCATGCCGATTTCTATCTCCTCGCTCACGGGCTGAATCCTACCGGAGCGAAGCTCGTGATGAAATGGCGTTCCTTCTTCAAAAGTCAAATTATACGCGGACAAATGGGGCGGCTGGAACTCCAGCGCGACTTCAAGGTCCGCTTCTAGCTCAGCCAGCGTCTGGCCGGGATTGGCGTAGATGAGATCAAGATTAAAGTTGTCGAAGCCGACTTGCTTGACGACTTGCAGTGCAAGCTTCGCTTCCTGGGCGGAATGCGCCCGCCCGAGAAATTGAAGGATCCGCGGCTGGAACGATTGCACGCCCAAACTGATTCGATTCACGCCGGCGTCGCGATAGCCAAAAAAGTTCTCTCGGTCTACCGTGCCGGGATTGGCCTCGAGGGTGATTTCACAATCGGCTTCGATGGGAAATGTCGCTGCAATCCATGCGAGTAGCTTACCAATGCTCGCCGGTTTGAAGATTGACGGCGTCCCGCCGCCAAAGAATATCGTCTGTACTTGCCGCCCCATCCAGTCGCTCTCTGTCCCATATCGTTCGAGTTCGCGCAGGACGGTGTCCGTATAGCTCCTTTCGGGAATTTCGGGCACGACGTGCGAGTTAAAATCGCAGTAGGGGCATTTGCTGACGCAATACGGGATATGGACGTAAAGGGAGAAAGGCTCCGAAAGGCCGTGCATTAGCTTCAATTTTATGCCGCTCCAACGTGCACCGCAACTCTTCCACTGAACTGCCAAAGGCAATAATATGTCAGTTTTTACGCTGGTTTGAATTCACCTTGGGTGGCTGTTATAGTTCCCGTCGGATAGTCATTTGTATAACCATCATGTCGGTTGCGGAGCATAAGGAAAAAGGCAAGAAGAGCGTGCGCTGCTTCGTGGTCACGGTCAGCGATACGCGGGACGAAGCGACGGACACCAGCGGCCAGACCATCAAATCGCTGCTTGCCGGCGAAGGCCACTCATCACCACATTACCGCATCGTCAAAGACGAGCCCGGTCAGATCAAGGCTTTGTTGGACGAAGCGCTCGGGCGCGATGACATTGACGCGGTCGTGGTCAATGGCGGCACCGGCATCGCGCCGCGCGACGGGACCTACGAAGTGGTCAGTCGTCTTCTCGACAAGAAGCTCGACGGATTCGGTGAAATTTTCCGTTATCTGAGCTATCTGGATATCGGCTCAGCCGCGATCATGAGCCGCGCGGCAGCGGGAACGGCGCGCGGCAAAGTCTTGATCTCGCTCCCGGGCTCCCGAGGGGCGGTCGCACTGGCGATGGAGAAGCTGGTGCTACCGGAGATCGGCCACATGGTGTCGCAGATCCAGGGAAAATGAAAGTCAAGGTAAAGTTGTTCGCCATACTGCGGGAACGCGTCGGCGCCGGCGACCTCACCCTGGATATCGAGGACGGCAGCACGGTTGCGGACCTGTGGCGGAGGCTGCAGCAGACTTATCCGAAACTCAATGTGCCGGGAATCCGCCTTCTTTATGCGGTCAATCAGAACTACGTAAGCCCAAATGAGGTTCTAAAGGACATGGACGAAGTGGTCTTCGTGCCACCAGTGAGCGGGGGCGAAGCATGTTTCGCGTGACCGACCGACCGCTAGACCTCCAGGAATTGGTCGACTTTGTGACCGACCCCGAGGCCGGTGCCGTCACAACCTTCATCGGCACGACCCGTAACAACAACGAAGGGCGGAAAGTCATCGCTCTGGAGTACGAGGCGTATCCGGAGATGGCGGAAAAGGAGCTGATTCGCCTTGGCGAGGAAGCAAAGCGGAGATGGCCCATCTGCCGGATGGCCATCGCGCACAGAATCGGCCCGGTGCAAATCACCCAGCCCAGCGTCATGATTGCCGTCTCGGCGGCTCATCGTGAGGCTGCCTTTGCCGCTTGCCGGTTTGCGATCGAAGAAATCAAGAGAATCGTCCCGATCTGGAAGAAAGAAGTTTTCGAGGGCGGGGAAGTCTGGATTGGGACACAGAGCGGCGAGCCTTTAGCACCAGGCAAAAGGCCATGACGCGTCATTAAACTTCACAGTGGAAACCTCTCTCTACGCGGCCTTTGGCCTCGGACTGATTCTTGGAATCCAACACGCGATGGATGCGGATCACCTTATCGCGGTGTCGACAATCGTCAGCGAGCATAAGAATATCAAATGGGCCTCTTGGATCGGCGCTTTTTGGGGGCTGGGGCATACGGCCACGCTGTTTCTGGTGGGTCTTCTCGTTATCGGACTGCGTGTCACGATTGCGCCGCGTCTAGCGCTGGGAATGGAGTTTTTGGTGGCCCTGATGCTGTTGATTCTCGGCATTAATGTTCTGTGGCGCTCGTTCGGCGCCGACAAAGTCCATCTCCACACCCACACGCACAATCCCGAGACGCACGCCCACTTCCACGTGCACAAAAATCCGGAGCAAGATCACGGCCACCCCCACCCGTTCAAGGCCATGCGCAGGCCCTTTTTCGTGGGCATGGTCCACGGCTTGGCCGGGAGCGCCGCGTTGATGCTGCTCGTTCTTACGACGATCCCCTCGCCACTCGCGGGACTGGCCTATATCGTTATTTTCGGACTCGGCTCGGTGGGCGGGATGCTCGCTTTGAGCAGCCTGATCGGTCTGCCGTTTGTCTTGACCGCGCAGCGCTTCAGCCTGCTCAACTGCTGGATTCGAGTGAGCGCGGGCATCGCAAGCATCGCTTTCGGGTTGTATCTGGGTTGGGATATCGGTTTCAACGAAGGTCTGTTCTAGTTCCCTTCAATACTCGGCCCCGCACTCGCGCTCGCAGCCAAATGATAACGGCGATGATCACGACAATGAGCAAACCGGAGACGATGGACTCGGCTCGGTCGATTCCTTTGGCGATGCCGTGATAAGTCTCCCCGATTCCCCAGCCGAGGTATCCAAGAAAAAGGCAGCGCGGGATCGTGCCGTAAAAAGTCCACAGACTGAACTGTTTGACCGGGAGGCGGAGGAGCCCCGCAGCGGCTGAAATCACCGATAGCGGGAAGATCGGCAAGGCGCGCAAGAAGAAAATCGAGGTGTTGACCTGACCGGCGCGAAAGCGCCGCTCCATGGCCTCGACATCCGACCAGCTGAAGCCCAGAAAGCGCTCCCAGCGTTCCACGAGAGGTTTGCCGCCAAAAAAGCCGATGCCGTAACCGATATAGGCCCCGATCGTCGAGGCAATGGAGCCAGGCAAGACAATCTGCAATAGGATCGGCGCCAGGGCCTGGAAAAAGCTCAGCTCCGAGCTGATGAGGACAAAACCCGCCCCCATGATAATTAACGGCGAAGGAATCGGCACGATGACCGATTCAATAATGACGCCGACGAACACACTCCACGCGCCATAGGCGCGGATGGAGTCCATGATCCAATTCAAAATCTCAGTCAAAGGCCCTTCTCCTTCGCCGCAAATTGTGCCCAGGGTAGCACTTATACGAAGAAATCCGAAGTGTGGAGCGTCAGCCCGTTCGGCTTCGACTCTAAACCCGATGCCCCGGTTGCCGGGCGCTGGCTTAAAATTGACTGATTCCTGTAACGGTCAGCAAGTACGCGATTGCCAGGACTAAATAGACAAAACATGACATGCTCAAAAGTACCAGGCTCAGTCTGCCGGGCCGTGCGGCGGCAGGCA
>JBFJTQ010000030.1:0-9832 GCA_041625275.1 Binatia bacterium
CCGGACCTTGGTGGCCAATGCCTTCTCCCTCGCCTCGGGATGGGTCAACAGCGACCCGCTCAAAAAGGAGCGGACGTCGCGGTCGGTGATGATCCCCACCAACTCGCCGTCCTGAACCACGGGGAGCTGGCGAAACCGGTTATCCGTCATAATCTCCTCGGCCTGACCGATGGTCTCCGAGGGGGTCACGGTCAAAGGATTCCTCGTCATGACGTCCACCACTTTCATCAGTGCATAACTCCCGACGCCTGAGGTTCTTGCCATCGTTTATCCTCCTGATTCAAGATTATCGGTCCGTTCGCATCATATCACAGGCTGGCTTCCTGGAATGTCCAAGGTAGCAGAGAATGTGTTAACAAAAAATAATGATCTTACCGTTGCAGCATCGGAACACCCAGGAAACCACGCGCAACGTCATTTTTGCAAATGCGAAAAATGATTTCCAACCCCGGATGCGTAAGGAAAGAGCAGATGGCTGTGCGTCAAGGAGCCTGTGAGGGACGCACGGGCTTCAGTTTAAGTATCAGGATCAGCAGGGTGCTCAGGAATGTGGCGCCAACACAAATGGCCAAATCGTCCATTTGTAGCTTGGCAAACCCAAACACTTCCCTCAAAGAAGGCGTGTAAAGCACTGCGATGAGGAAAACAATGGCGCCGCTCACAACCCACCAAAAGGAGCGGTTCGGCGCGCGCAGCGCGTTAAAGATATTCCGGGACCAGGAGCGGTTGACGATGATGAGGCTGATCATATGAATGACCAGCGCCGTGAACGTCAGTGCCCGGGCATCTTGAGCGCCTTGGCCACGGTAAAGCGCGAAGCCAAAAAGCGCCAGAACGGTCACTAGCACGATCGAACCTTGAAGGACACTCATAAGAATGTCGTGAGTGCTGAAAAGGGGAGTTTTCGGATGCCGTGGGGGGCGATCCATGATGTCGGCCTCCTCCGGCTCAGCCTCAAAGGCGACCGAACAAGCGGGGTCGATGATGAGTTCCAAAAACGCAATGTGGACCGGGGAGAGAACCAGGGGCCAGTCCAAAATCAATGGAATCAGCGCTAACCCGGCGATGGGCACGTGGATGGCAAAGATGAAGGCCATTGCCTTTTGCAGGTTATCGAAGATGCGGCGACCGGAGCGAATCGCTTCCACGATCGTTGCGAAATCGTCGTCGAGAAGCACTAAAGACGCAGATTCCCGGGCAACGTCTGTGCCGCGTCCTCCCATGGCGATGCCGATATGCGCGGCCTTGAGCGCCGGCGCGTCATTGACCCCATCGCCGGTCATGGCGACGACTTCGCCATTGGCTTTGAAGGCCTCCACCAGATTGAGTTTCTGCTCTGGCAGCACACGGGCAAAAATCGCCGTTCTGCCGAGGCGGCGTCGCAGGTCACCTCCATGCATGGCCCCGACCATCTCTCCGGTGAGAACTTCGTCGGTCTTGTCGAGACCGATTTCTCGCGCAATCGCCTGGGCCGTGGACGGGTAGTCGCCGGTGATCATGACCACTTTAACTCCGGCGTGACGACACTCCCGAATCGCATTCGGAACGGCTGGTCGCACGGGATCCGCCAAGCCGATCAGCCCAAGAAACTCATAGTCAAAATCGTGCTGACTCTCGGGCCACGCGTCGCTCGCAAAAGAGGCTTTGGCGATCCCCAGGACGCGCAGCCCGTCGCCCGCCATGGAATTCACTTGAGCCGAGAGTTTCGTTAACTGGGCCGAATCGAAATGACATAGATCGGCGACCGCTTCAGGCGCTCCCTTTGCGGCGATGACATGCTCGTCGCCATCTCCCGAACGCCAGACATGGGAAAGCGCCAGCATCTCCGGCGATAATGAATATTCATGGACCAGTGTCCAACGTTCGAATCTGGCTCCATGATCAAGACAGCGATCACCGAGCTCTTTGAAGGCTTTCTCCATGGGGTCGAACGGGTCGGTCTCGCTGGCTAGAATCGAATAGCGCACGAGCCTGTGGAACTTGCGCGGCACTGTCTGATCGGCGCTCTTGTCCACATCGTAGAATTCGCCGTCCGCGCAGAGCCGGCTGACGGTCATTCGATTCAGCGTCAGCGTCCCAGTTTTATCCACGCACAGGACGGTTGCCGAACCGAGAGCTTCGATAGCCGGCATACGCCGGGTGAGCACCCGCTTGTGCGACATTCGCCAGGCCCCGAGTGCAAGGAAGACAGTCAGCACGACGGGAATTTCTTCCGGCAGGAGCGCCATGGCAAGTGCGATGCCGACAAGCAATCCGTTGATCCAGTTGCCTCTTGTGGCACCGTAGAGGATGACGACCAGAGCGCAGAGGGACAGCCCCACGGTGGCGAAGCTGCGAATGAGTTTGCCGGATCTTTTTTGCAGGAAGGTCTCATCGGTGTCGACGGATTCCAGCGCCTTCCCGATTCTTCCCATTTCGGTGCGCAGGCCGGTTGCCAGGACCCTCGCAATCCCTCGGCCCTGTACCAACATGGTGCCGGAATAGACGAAGGGCAGATCATCCCCCCCGGGTCGGCCAATTGGTTGCACACCGTCCCAGGAAATCTTGCGCACGGGGACCGATTCCCCGCTGAGCAAAGATTCGTCCACCATCAGATCATTGCAGGATAGCAGTGCAGCATCCGCTGGAACCCGGTCACCCTCGGTGAGGATCAAGAGGTCGTCGCGCACGACGTCGCGGCCGGCGATGCGCTTCTGCTCGCCGTCACGGACAACGAGGGCGCGCGGGCTGGAGAGATCGCGCAACGCGTCCAGCGCACGCTCGGTTTTTCTTTCCTGAAAGGTGGTCATGCCCATGATGGCCACGATCCAAAACGCCAGGATCAGTGCCTCGCGGATATCGCCGAGAGTCAAATAGATGACGGCGGCGGCAATCAGCAGGAGAAACATCGGCTCGCGGGCGACTCCAAGGGCGATGGCGAGCGTGCTACGCCGGGTGGACGAGGGCAATTCATTGTACCCATCCCGTGCCAACCGGACGTTTGCTTGCTCCGTCGTAAGGCCTTCCGCGGCCAACGCATCGAAAGATGGTGGTTGGGCTGGGTTCATGTATCCGAATGGCGTGCGGCGTGCATCTTTTGGCCGACAAAGCTGGCGACCACGTGGCCGAGGCCGGGATGAGATATTTCTTCCAGATCGTAACGCACCCGACAGTAAGGCTTAGACAGCGGGATCAAGCGAGCCAAATCAACCGGAGTCGCAATAATGATGCTGTCACAGGCGGTCGCGTTGATTGTGGCCACTAGATCTTGCAGCTGCGACGGCGAATAACCCATCGCCGGAAGGGCGCACCGGATCCAGGGACTGCGATCAAAAATGTCGACCAAGCTCCCTTGCGCCGTAGCTCTGGCATCGACGATCTCCGCAGCACCGTACCTTTGAGCGGCAATGACGCCCGAACCGTAGCTCATCTCGCCATGGGTGAGAGTCGGGCCGTCTTCGATCACAAGGACTTTCTTGCCCCGTACGCATTGGGGATCATCGATGCGAACATTCGATCGGGCCTGGATGACCATTGCGTGCGAGTTGACCTTGGCGATGTTCGCCAAGACTTGCTGCACTCCGGCGACGGGCGCCGAATCGATTTTGTTCACAACGATAACCTGAGCCCGCCGCAGATTCGTTTCGCCGGGGTGGTAGAGCAATTCATGGCCCGGGCGATGGGGATCGACCAAAACGATTTCCAAGTCGGAGCGGAAAAACGGCCAATCGTTGTTGCCCCCGTCCCAGACAATGACGTCCGCTTCTGTTTCCGCCGCCGCGAGGATTCGGGCGTAGTCGACGCCGGCCAGGACCACGACGCCGTCCCTGATGTGTTGCTCATATTCCTCGCGCTCTTCGATCGTACAGAACTGCCGGTCGCAGTCGTCGATCGTGGCGAACCTTTGCACCGCCTGCCGGGCAAGATCCCCGTAGGGCATCGGATGCCTCACGACGACGGGACGAATTCGATGCTGGTGCAAAAGGCGCGTTATGCATCGCACCACCGAATCCTTCCCGCAACCGGTGCGCACGGCGCATACGGAAATGACCGGTCGCGACGACGACAGAAAACTGCGCCCCGGCCCGATGAGACGAAAATCGGCCCCGCACGCCAGGGCCCTTGAAGCCAGGTGCATCACGGCGTCGTGAGACAGGTCGCTGTAAGCCAGAACGACCTGATCCACGCGATGATTCCTGATCAGCCCTTCCAGCATGGCTTCAGGATAGATCGGTATGCCATCAGGATAGAGCGGGCCGCTCAGCGAAGGGGGAAAACGGCGATCTTCAATGCCGGGAATCTGGGCGGCTGTAAATGCAACCACATGGAATGCGGGGGAATCGCGAAAACAAACGTTGAACGTATGAAAGTCTCGTCCGGCCGCGCCCAAGATGAGCACGCGTTCAGTGTTAGGTCGAAGAGAAGTCATCTCGTCTCAAACCTATATGCGGGAGCTTTGCTTCATATAGCACTTCGCTGCCATGAACGCAGCACTCGGCGTATCGTATTTGCCTGGAGCAAGATATATGCCCTGCGCGGCCTGACCGGGACAATCCGTAGCTTGCCTGCAAGGTGAGGATGCTTCTCAGCGCTGCGATTGTATAGAGCAGGGCTTTGCAGATATGCGAATTGCGGCACCAAGAATTCTCACCAGCTCTTTAGAAGCTTCCCTCTGACTGCGACCCGAGAATGGCATGGACTATGCGTTGTTAGGGTTCTGAGAAAAGGAGGTCGGGACGGGTCTAGTACGCTCCGACGGCATGCATATGGATGATCGATCGATAGCATACTTTTCCATGGAGATCGGCCTGGAAACGGGCATTCCAACTTACAGCGGCGGACTCGGGATTTTGGCAGGGGATACTATCCGTGCGGCCGCTGATCTAAAAGTCCCCATGGTGGGCGTCACCCTGCTGCACCGCAAGGGATACTTTTACCAGCGTCTCGATGCGTCTGGCGGGCAAAGAGAGGATCCAGTGGACTGGATGGTTGATGATTTTCTAACGTCAATGCTTGCGCGGGTTACCGTGACCGTCGAAGGTCGCACCGTGCAATTGCGCGCGTGGCGATATGAAGTCAGCGGCACGGGTGGCTTCACCGTGCCGGTTTATTTTTTGGACGCGGATCTTCCAGAGAACTCGGATTGGGACAGGGCGCTGACACACTTCCTCTACGGCGGCGATCGGCGCTACCGGTTCGCGCAAGAGCTTGTTCTCGGAGTCGGCGGAGTCAGAATGCTGCGCGCCCTGGGCTACAATGCCATCGAACGGTTTCACATGAACGAAGGCCACTCCAGCCTGCTGGCGCTTGAATTGCTGGACGAGGAAGCGGTGCGGGCCGGTCGGCAATCACTCGACGATGAAGACATCGAGGCGGTGCGCAAGAAGTGCGTCTTTACGACGCATACTCCTGTTGCCGCCGGGCATGACCAATTCCCCCTCGATTTGGTCCGACAAGTACTCGGAAGGGCGGAAGTCCAGGAAATGAGCGAAGTGTTTTGCTGCGGGGACCTTCTCAATATGACGTATCTCGCATTGAACCTGAGCCACTTCGTCAACGGCGTTGCGAAAAAGCACGGGGAGATTGCCCGCCACATGTTCGCCGGCTACAACATCGACGCCATTACCAACGGGGTTCATGCCGCAACCTGGGCCTCGGAGCCGTTCGCGCGGCTCTACGATCTTTATATCCCGGGGTGGCGTCATGACAACTTCAGCCTGCGTTACGCGCTCAATATTCCGAAACAGGAAATCTGGCAAGCGCATACACAAGCCAAGAAAGCGCTGCTTCGGTTGATCACCTCCCAGGCCAATGTGGGAATGGATGCCGACGTATTGACCATCGGCTTTGCTCGTCGGGCCGCCGCGTACAAAAGGGCCGACCTCATCTTCACGGATACGGCGCGGCTGCAGAAGATTGCGGCCGATTCCGGCGGACTGCAACTGGTCTATGCGGGCAAAGCGCATCCACAGGACGCCGAGGGCAAGGAGTTGATTCGGCGCATATTTGCGGCGAAAGAAGCCCTCCGGGACAAAATCAAAATCGCTTATCTCGAGAACTACGGCATAGAAATCGGCAGGATAATGACGGCGGGCGTCGATCTGTGGTTAAATACGCCGCAGCCGCCCTTGGAAGCTTCGGGCACCAGCGGGATGAAAGCGTCGATCAACGGAGTGCCGAGTTTGAGCATTCTCGACGGCTGGTGGATCGAAGGCTGTATCGAAGGGTTGACGGGATGGTCCATCGGTTCCACGGCGCCTCGAATCGGCGCCAATGAGGAGCGTGCGGCGGATGCAGCGTCGCTTTACGCAAAACTCGAAGAGACGGTCCTGCCGGTATTTTATAGAGATAGAAGCGCATTCCTCGATGTCATGCGCCATGCCATTGCCCTTAACGGTTCGTTTTTCAACACCCACCGAATGCTGCAACAATATGTGTTAAAAGCCTATTTCTGATGCTGCCGAGGTTTCCATCATGAACGGAGAAATATGGCACCAACTGGATGCGGCGGAAGTTTTCCGTCGGCTGGGCAGCGATGCCGAGCGAGGGTTGAGTGCCGCGGAAGCGGCGCGGCGCTTGAGTGAGCATGGCCTCAACGAACTGCAGGCAGCCCGCCGGGTCTCAGCCTTGGACGTTTTGCTCGAGCAATTCAAAAATATTCTTATTGTCATCTTACTCGTTGCAGTGCTTTTGTCGGTCCTGCTTGGCCATGTCGTCGAAGCGTTGGCCATCGCCGTGATCGCCCTGTTTGCCGTGCTCTTGGGTTTCTACCAGGAATTCCGCGCGGAGCGCGCGCTCGAAACCTTGCAGCAGATGGCTGCGCCCGTTGCGTCCGTTCGCAGGGATGGGCGCGAGCAATCCATACCCGCCCGGGAGGTTGTCCCAGGCGATATCATTCAATTGCGCACGGGAGACAAAGTTCCGGCGGACGGCCGACTGATCGAAGCCGTCAATCTGAAGATCGACGAAGCCTCACTGACCGGGGAATCGGTTCCAGTGGAAAAGCAGATAGCTGGGCTTGGTGAAGGAGACATACAGGTAGGGGATCGCAAGAATATGGTCTACGGAGGTACCGCGATCAGCTACGGTCGGGGAATAGCGGTCGTCACCGCCACCGCCATGAGTACCGAATTCGGCAAAATTGCCCAACTCCTGGAGTCGGTGGAGACTGCCAGAACGCCGCTACAAGACAACCTCGATCGGGTCGGCAAAATCCTCGCCCGGGCGGCCCTCGCTGTGGTCGTCGTGATCGCTGTTCTTGGTGCGTTGCGGGGGCAGCCGCTGATCGAAATGATGATATTCGGAATCGCACTGGCCGTAGCGGTTGTTCCCGAGGCACTGCCGGCCGTGGTCACCATTTCATTGGCCATCGGCGTCCAGCGTATGGTCAAGCGCAATGCCCTGATCCGGCGCTTGCCGGCCGTGGAAACGCTGGGAAGTGTTTCGGTCATTTGCTCCGACAAGACCGGGACATTAACGAAAGACGAGATGACCGTGCGCAAGATCTACGTGGCCGGTCAGGTGATCGATGTTACGGGCACAGGGTACGAGCCCAGCGGCAACTTCATATCGACCGGACAACCCATCGAAGCGACCGGCCCGTTGCTCGAACTGTTGCAGGGCGGGGTGCTGGCGTCGGACGCCAGCCTCTCTCGATTCGAGGCAAACGATACTCACAAGCGCACCGCGGACGAAAATTGGAAAATCCAAGGGGATCCGACGGAGGGCGCGCTGGTGGTCGCCGCGGCGAAAGCCGGGATGGACAAGCCGCGTCTGGATGCGAAGTTTCCGCGCGTGGGCGAGATTCCGTTCAGTTCGGAAAGCAAACGCATGACAACGCTTCACGCCGCACCCGAAGGGACAGTGGCCTACGCCAAGGGAGCGCCGGAAGTCATTCTTAAGTCCTGTACGCGGGCGATGCACGATCACGGCGTTGAATCATTGGCGCCTGACAAACGCAATGCGATTCTGGCGACGGCGCAATCGTTGGCGGAGAACGCGCTCCGGGTCCTCGCGGTGGCATATAAACCGGGTGCGACTTTGGAGTCCGCGGAGCGGGAGATGACTTTTCTCGGTCTGTTTGGAATGATCGATCCCCCGCGGCCCGAGGCCAAATCCGCCATCGCAACCTGCGGCCAAGCGGGAATCCGACCCATCATGATCACAGGAGACCATCCCGTGACGGCGACTGCCGTGGCTCGAGAGTTGGGACTGCTCAGAAACGGCGGCGTTATGACGGGGGCCCTATTTGATGCCACCAGCGACGCGGAATTTGAACGCAAGGTTGAATCGCTGAGCGTCTATGCGCGGGTTTCCCCGGCGCATAAATTACGTGTGATTACGGCGCTACAAAAGCGGGGATACTTCGTTGCCATGACAGGCGATGGGGTGAATGATGCGCCCGCACTCAAGAAGGCCAACATCGGTATCGCCATGGGCATAACGGGAACGGACGTCACAAAAGAGGCAGCCGACATGACCCTGACCGACGACAACTTCGCTTCCATCGTTGCGGCGGTGGAGGAAGGGCGGGGTGTCTTTGAGAATATCAAAAAGTATCTCATGTTCTTGTTGTCTTCTAACCTCGGCGAGATTGTCTTATTAGCTGGGGCGACTCTTCTGGGATGGCCGCTACCCTTAAGCGCGGTGCAGATTCTTTACGTCAACCTCGCAACGGACGGCTTGCCGGCATTGGCGCTGGCGGTTGATCCACCGGAGCCGGATCTCATGCGCCGCCCGCCCCGCGACCCCCGCGTTGGCATTTTTTCTCGCCCTGTGCTGACACTGATGACTGTGGGTGGACTGTGGTCTGCCCTGGTCAATTTGAGCATGTTCGCGTGGGCGCTGGATTCGGGCCGAGGGCTTGACGAGTCTATGACCATGGTGTTTGTCGGTCTGGTGCTAATTCAGTTCTTCAAGGCCTACAACTATCGCTCAGATCGCTGGTCGGTGTTTATTCTTCCATTCGCCAACAAGTGGCTCAATCTAGCCATCGCCTGGGAGCTTTTACTTTTGGCCGTGGTTGTTTACCTGCCCGTTTTCCAGGTGCCGATGGGCACATTCAGCCTTTCACTGATCGATTGGATGGTTTTGACGGGTACATCCCTGACGATTTTTCCGGTCCTCGAGCTATCAAAGTGGTTGGAACGGCGCGGATGGTTCGGGGAAATCGTATGATATTAGTAATCCGTGAATCGCGGATGGCCGTAGTTGCAGCGGTGGGGAGCAAGTTGTTTTGATGCTCTGGATACAATTTGTGGCAGTGGCCGGGGTCATCGTGTTCGCGGGGTCGAACCTCTCGAAGTATGGCGACGTGATCGCCGAGAAGACCGGCATGGGCCGCACGTGGGTAGGTGTGGTTTTGATCGCGTCTGTGACCTCGTTGCCGGAACTGATCACCGGAATCAGCGCCATCGCGATCTTCGATCTGCCCGATATCGCGGTGGGAAACGTCCTTGGAGCCTGCATGTTCAACATTCTGACTTTGGCCTTGCTCGACGTCCTCAGCGGCGCGACGCCCATTTCCGCGAAGGCGCATCAGGGACAAGTGATCACGGCCGCCTTCGGAATTCTCCTGCTCGGGGTGGTGAGCATCGGCCTCTCAGCGAGCGAGACGCTGCCTGTCCTGGGTTGGATTGGGAGCGCGAGCATCGTCATTTTCCTCGTTTATGCGGTGGCGATTCGCACGGTGTTTTTGTTTGAAAAGAAACGAATTGCTGAATATGTACGCGAGATGGTGGAAGCCGCCCGTTACGAGACGATCTCGCTGAGAACAGCGTACCTCAATTACGCTTGGAACGCCTTGTTGGTCATAGGAGCTGCGACCTATCTGCCGCACTTGGGAGATCAAATC
>JBFJTQ010000031.1:0-9796 GCA_041625275.1 Binatia bacterium
GCGGCCGCGGCATCGCCACCTTAGTGCGCGGCCTTTTGGCTGTATTCCGGAGACTCCGCTTGACGAAGAAAGACGGAGGCGCGCATGAAACCATGTCGAGAATGCAGGAACGAAATCTCCGAAGAGGCGATGGCATGTCCGAAATGCGGGGCGCCTTTTCCAGCGAGAGAAAAGTGGGACGGCTGGGGCTTCGAATACAAATCAAAGGCAACCCTTATTGGACTCCCGATTGTTCACATCTCCTTCAAGTACCGGCCCAATCGTATGCCCGTGCCGGCAAGAGGTATCATCGCGATCGGCCAGTTTGGCTGCGGGGTGCTTGCCATCACGCAGTTCGGAGTCGGCTTGTTCAGTATCTCGCAATTCACACTGGCGGGGTACGCCATAGCTCAGTTTGCGATCGCATACTCGCTTATTGCCCAAATCGGCGTATACGTGCATGAGGGGCGCGGCCAAATGGTTAGAAGCCTGAGTGAGCTGATGGGGGTTTTTTAAAGGGGAGCGGTAGGTTGTTCATAGAGTGGCGAGCCAGCGGATATCTATGGCTTGGCGAGCTTCCACCCGAGTGCTCGTAGCACGTTTAAAGTGGAACCAGATTCCGCCGTAGGGAGTTAACGGACGGCCCAGGCTCGCTTCAGGCCCGAGCCCCGCCATATCCACTGGTGGGGACCCCGAGTTGAAATGACGGGCGGGGATTTCAAGAAAGTGAATTGACGCCAATGTCTAACACGCACAGGGGCTCTGAATTTGATGCGGCAAAAGCGGAAGCTTTTGCGGAAAATCTATTGAAGGTTCTCAATGACGGTGCCCTGTGCCTGATGATTTCGTTGGGTCACCGAAGCGGCCTTTTCGACACTTTGCGCGATCTGGAGCCGGCGACCCCGAATGAAATTGCGCTAAAAGCCGGCTTGAACGAGCGTTATGTGCGCGAGTGGCTGGGAGCAATGGTGACTTCGAAGGTAATTGAGGTTGACGCCGCAACGAACCGGTATCGATTGCCGCAAGAGCATGCAGCGTTTCTCACTCGCAGCGCCGGGGCGGACAATATCGCGGTCTTCGCGCAATATGTCGGACTGCTCGGAGGTGTCGAGGATGAAGTCTTGGAGTGTTTCGAAAAGGGCGGTGGGGTTCCCTATGGAAAGTTCCCGCGATTCCACGCCGTGATGGCCGAAGACAGCGGCCAGTCGGTGCTGTCGTCGCTTCAGTCCCATATTTTACCTCTTGTTCCCGGGGCGATGGATAGCCTGGAAAGAGGGATCAGCGTCCTCGATATTGGCTGCGGCCGCGGCCGTGTCATGAACCGACTTGCGGAGCTTTACCCCCGGAGCCGCTTCACGGGGATGGACCTGTCCAGCGAGGCGGTGCTTTTTGCCTGGAGGGACGCCGCGGACAAGAGATTGCGCAATGTTGAATACATGGTGGCGGATTTGAGCGACTTTGATGTGAAAGCGGAGCCTGAAGGTTTCGATCTGATCACAGCCTTCGACGCCATTCACGACCAAGCGAAGCCGTTAAACGTCCTGAAGGGGATACACCGGGCATTAAAGGCAGACGGCATTTATCTGATGCAGGACATCAGGGGGTCGAGCGATGTGCACAAGAACATCGACCATCCGCTGGGGACCTTGCTGTACACGATTTCATGTATGCACTGCATGACCGTTTCACTTGCCCAGGGCGGCGAGGGCTTGGGGGCGATGTGGGGAGAGGAAAAAACGCGGGAGTACCTGCAACGCGCCGGCTTTCAGTCGATCGAAACACACCGCCTTTCGCATGACATCCAGAACAACTGGTACGTCGTCAGGAAGTAACGGAACCACCGCGCACCAGGCGGCTCGTCACGATCGCCAGATCATGGCCATTGCAAGGCGTAAAGACCGCAGCGCCACGTTGGCGCTGGGCGGAATCGACGATCAAGCGTCGATGGTTTGCCCTCCGTCAATGACCAGCGCATGACCCGTGACCAAGGAAGCCTCTTCCGACACGAGAAAAAGAACTCCGTAGGCAATCTCCTCCGGACGACCCATGCGAAGAAGGGCTTTGTTGCTGCTGCCCAGTCTTTCACGTTGTTCTTCGGACATGCCGGCGCCCAGGGTCGGCTTGGGCGGAAATCCTCTAAAGCGCGGCGTCTCGATAGCTCCCGGACAGACGCAATTCACTCGAATCCCGAACGGACCATAGTCCAGCGCCATTTCCCGCGTCAGGTTGACGATGGCGGCCTTGGTTGCGCAATAAGCCGGATACTCGGGGGACGCCAGGAGGCCAAAGGTTGAGGCCGTGTTGACAATGTTGCCGCTGCCTTTCTTGATGAAATGCGGGACTGCAGCCCGAACCCCGCGAAACACCGAATTTAAGTTGAGGTTCATGATGAAGTGCCACTCTTCGTCGGTGAACTCATGGATTTTCTTGCGAATGCCGCCGCCGGCATTGTTATAGAGAATGTCGAGGTCGCCGAACTCGTCTAAAGCCGTGGCGACCATGCGGTCGCAGTCTTCCTGTTTGGTGACGTCGATGTGGGCAAAGACGGCTTGCCCGCCTTCGTCTTGTATCAACTGATCGATCCTCGGGGTGATGCTCTCCTGAATATCACAGCAAACGACGCTCGCTCCTTCGCGGGCAAACAGGCGTGCCGTGGCGCGACCTATGCCGCTGTTGGCCCCGGTAATGATAGCGACTTTGCCTTTGAGGCGGCCGAGGCCGGGTCTTAACATGGGATGCTCGTCAGGGTCCGTATCTGCCATGGGTTTGTCCCTCCTTACCGAACTGAGCTAGCGGTCACAAGACTCCGCCATGGCCTTCCCTTACCCTAGTAGCGCTAAAATTCCAACAGTCCACCCCACGGCGATGTTTCCCTTTCGAGCAGTGAATCAACGGCCGGAAAGGCTACAACGTTCACGGGATATCGGTGCCGCTTTTTTGGAAATGTTATAATATATCGTTATCTGTGGCAAAAATGGCCATCGGCTATTCGGTTTCCGGCTCATGCGGAGTCTGCCCGGAAATCATGAGGGAATAGGAGGGACACAATGAAAACAGCAGGGATATGTCTGGGGGTTTTGGCTTTCTTCGCAACAGCTCTTGCGGCGCAGGAATTGAAGAAGCTCAGCCTCGACGATATGTCCACGATTAGTCCAAAGATCGAGAGGGATACCAGTGTCAAGAGCGAAGGTAAGAGTTCCATTAGAATCACCGCGACATCGCCGACGACGGTGGGATTGGGTGAAGTTGCGGGTCCAGATATCGAAAATGCAACACTCGTTTACAGAGCCAAAGTTAAAACCGACCTCGACGGAGTTGCGTATCTGGAGATGTGGGCTCATGTCGGCGGCGGACAGTATTTTTCCAGGGGATTGAATGATGTCGTCAAGGGAAAAAGCGATTGGAAAGCCATCCAAACGCCATTCCTCTTTCAGAAGGGACAGAAACCCGAAAAGGTGACGCTCAATATCGTGATTAACGGTCGGGGAACGGTGTGGATTGACGACGTCACTCTTTCGAGACGGCCGCTGAAGTGAAATGGGGCCCAGGCCTGGGGCTAGCCGGCGAGCGGTTTGTCGATGTGGTTAGCATTCGTTCCATCGTGAGGCAGGAGATAACGTTTGACTCTGCGCATCCCTTGGGCATTTTCCCGCAGCCTCTCGTGGAGCAGCTCGTTGATGAATCTTTGCGTGAATTGCAGGGTTCGCTCCGCGTCGGCGACAGTCATGGATCCTGCGCTGCCCAAGGGGTCACGGCGGGATCAGGTCCCGGCCTGATCCCGCCGTGGTATCCGGCGCGCATGACGTTATTTCTTGTAAAGCTGCTTGATAAAGCCCGAGGTGTCCAGTTCTCGAATAAAACTCAGGTCGACAAAGGTCTTGGGGTCGGCAGCGGCAGCCTTGGGGTTGCGCGGGGCCAGGTCGTCGAGCAACGTTTTCACGCCTTCGGGGTGGGGATAAGGAGCCTCCGGGAAAGCATTGGAGTAATCTTTGTACGCCCTTTCGAGACCTGCCTCGTCTTTGACTCCTAGGTTTTTCCTGAACAGTCCCTTGGCATACTCCTTTTCGGTCTTGATGATATGGATGGCTTCGACCATGGCGCGCGCGAGCTTTTGCAATAGAGGGCGCTTGGTTTTGATAATGGCCTCGCGGGTAAGCGTGCCGTTCCACCAAAACGGGATCTTGAGGTCGCTTATATTGTAAAAGTTGCGGAATCCCAGTTTCTCGGCCTCGGTCAGGAAGGGTTCCGGCATGATGGTGAACTGGACGATCCCTTTGGAAAGGGCGGCGAATCGCTCGGGATTTCCCCCCGCGGGAATGATCTTAACGTCTTTTTCCGGATCCACGCCGAGTTTGCGCAGCGCTAACCGCAGACCGAGATCCGATGTGCTACCCAGCCGATTGACGGCGCCGGTCTTGCCCTTGAGTTGCTCTACCTTAGTAATGGTGAATAGCGAGACAATGTGATCGACGAATGTCGGAACGACGCCGACGAACATTACGGTGTCGGCTCCCTGTAATCGCGAGCTCACGAGGGTTGTGACCGAGATAGCGGCGGCGTCGATTTCGCCTGCGAGCAATGCCTGAAGCACGGTGGGGCTGGCATTAATGGCGATAATCTCTGGTTCCACGCCCATTTTTTGCAGGAGTTTTCTGTCTTCAATGACCCAAATAGGGCTGTTGGTGGGGCTAAACCCGGCCCAAGCCAGTCTCAGTCTCTCCTGTGCCAGGGCGCCGTGAATCACGGTCAGCTGCGCTGTTAGCAGCAGCGAGATAATAATCAGCTTCCTCCACATGATCGTTACCTCCAGTTCGTTAGCATTAGGACGGACAGCCGACATTTGCACAGAGCCCTGGTCAGCGTCAAGCATGATTTTTTTACTAGCTTTTGTGCCTCCCATAGTGGTAAGAACAGCGGGCAGTCCGGCCAACCTCGGCCTGTTGACGGGAGTCGATCGTTTGTCAAAGCCCAAGCCTGGGGGAATCGAATGGCTAAGAAAGGAATTTTGATTACGGGCGGAACCGGCTTAGTGGGTGCTTACGTCGCAGGGATGTTGCTCGAACGAGGAGAGCGGCCGGTGATTTTCGATGTGGCTTTGAATCAACGGCTACTGGCCGGGGTTGGGGTTGATACCAGCAGGATTTCGATGATCCGCGGCGATGTGTTGGATTTGCCGGCGCTCATAACAGCCCTTCGCGACAACGACGCGGACCGGATTATTCACCTGGCCGCCTTCTTAGGGGAGGAAGTGCAGAGAAGGCCGTACAGTGGCGTTAGACTAAACTTCATGGGGACGGTCAATGTATTCGAGGCGGCGCGTCTCGAACGGGTTTCGCGAGTGATCTTTCCGAGTTCCGGAACGGTTTTTCTCGGATCCGTCGGCGAAGGCCCCAGCAAGATCGATGAGAGCATCCCCATAAATCCACCTTCCGTCTACGCGGCCACCAAGGCCGGGTGCGAGTTCCTGGGCAAAGCCTATGCGCAGCGGTACGGATTCGAGTTTATTTGTCTGCGGTATGTCGGCGGACTGTACGGACCTTCACCCACGGCGCTCAAAGCGACGCGGGAGCAGGCGATTCAAGAAATGATTCGCGCCGCCGTCCAGCGTCAATCGGCCAGGGTTAACTGGCCCTACGGCCCAGCGGAAATTCTTTATGGCAAGGATGCCGCCAAGGCGACGGTGCTCGCCGCAATCAAGGACAAGTTGAAAGACACCCTCTTTCACATCGGTAATGGACAACTCGTTAACGGGGATGAGATTCTTGCCGCGGTAAGGAAAACCTTCCCGGAGTGCAGCATAGAGCTTGTCAAAGGGGGTAAGGCTATGCCATATCCGGAGGCGCGAACGGCGAGCGACTTTTCGCGTGCTCAGGAACAGCTGGGCTATGAGCCCGATTACCCGATCGACAAGGCGGTGGCGGACTACGCCGCGACGATAGCGAAGATGGAAAATCTTTAGATAAACAGCGTCAGTGTTGCATCATGGATCGCGCAAGTCACACAGAGCCGATAACGAAAAGGCAGTGAGGTCAAATTAAAAATCCATACCTTGGGAGGGCGTATGCGCACACATAAGTTCCTTAACTGCTCGTTCTTAATGTTGGCATTGATGGGTGTTAGTTCATGGGTCTTTGCCGCGCAGAAGGCAGCCTACGATGAAAAGGCGGTCGCTGATTTCTATCGTGGCAAGGCATTACACATCGTTGTCGGCTTTTCGGCGGGCGGGGGGTATGATTCCTATTCTCGCTTGATCGGTCGGTACATTTCGAAATACATCCCGGGAAATCCCACCGTGATCGTGGACAACATGCCGGGCGCCGGGAGCATCGTTTCCGCGAACCACACATTCAACGCCGCGCCCAAAGACGGCACGGTCATTGGTAATATTTCAGGTCCGATAATCCTCGAGCAACTTTTTGGCACGCCTGCGGTGCAGTTCGACATGGCCAAGTTTCGTTACCTGGCGGTGCCTGTCAGTGAAACCTATTTGATGATCGTTACCCGCAAGCCCGGCGTGAGTAAATTCGAAGAGGTCATCGGTCCGAAAAGCAAGCAGGTGACCATAGGCGCGATTCCCGGATCGACCGTGGAGCATGCGCCGGTTCTTGTCCGTGATGTGCTTGGCGCCAACTTGAAGGTCGTTGCAGGATTCAAAGGCACGGCTGACGTCAGGCTGGCGATCGACAGTGGCGAGGTGGAGGGATTCTTCAACACTTGGACGTCGGCGAAGATCACTTCCTTTGACAAAATCAAGAACGGCGAATGGCTTGTTCTGGCTCAAATGTCTGAGAATCCGATTAAGGATTTGATCATTCCCAATGTGCCCACGATCCCAGTGATCGCCAAGACCAACGAGCAGCGCCAAATTCTCAAATTCGGCACGAGCACGCCGAATGAATTCGGCAAAGTCTATGTGCTCCCCCCGGGAGTCCCCGCCGATCGCGCCGCGGCGTTGGAAAATGCATTCGCGAATGCTTTTGCCGACAAAGAGCTGTTGGCCGACGCCAAAAAAGGGAAGCTTGAGATCGACCCGTTGATCGGTCAAGAAATCCAAAAGCTCGTTGTCGAATTCTTGGGCATGAGTCCGGAATTGCGAGCCAAGCTACATGCGGCGATAAAGGGCGGGAAGAAATAATAGGGTTTCTTCAAGAGCATTCCGCGGGAATTTCGAACAACGAGTTTCATATCCCAGCGCGACGGCGCCGTGGGCTAGTATGCGATCGTTGCGCGTCCGCGCTTGATTTCATTTGGCGGGGCGAGCGTTTCCCTGTTCTAGTTTTGTGAGAATGGCCCTCAAGAGGCAATTGCGTCGTGAGGAGGCGGGAGCAGTCGATGAACTCGGAGTCAACTGCTATCTTAGGGTGAATCCCTCCAGTCCCGTATTCGTCTAAGAATTGGCCAGCTGATGTTTATAGGCGGATAAGTGCCGATAATTATTGACAAAATTATTCAATTGAGGAATGAGGTGAGCAGGCGAACCGGGCCATTGCGCCACCTATTCGCGAGTCAAGGGACACAGGAATGGCGAATACAACATTTTACGGATTGCGTTTGTTTGAAGCCGTGATCACTCCCGGGACGCAATATTGCCCGCAATGGATTGTGTTGATAGAGTTTGACTTTAGAAATCCCGGCTATGTAGAAAAGTACAGAAGATATGGCCGGCGTGTTCCGGCGGCAGAGCGCGCGGCTATCGGCACACCGGGATGTATGGGCGAGGGCCGATTAAAACAGAAGGAGGAATTTGTATGATTGGTATAAATCGCAAGTCCCTGATGTTGTTAACCGGAACGATCGTGTCGGCGCTTGCGCTCGTGTCCGTAGCCCGGAGCGAAACGATCGACGAGGTCTACAAGAAGGCGCAGAAGGAAGGGGGGGTCCTGAACTGCTACTGCTCGCTTGCCCAGATCAATGCGGAGAAGATCTACCCGGTTTTCGAAAAGCGCTTTCCGGGGATCAAAATCAATCACGTCGATGCGACTTCGGATAAGCTGGCGGCACGCGCCATTACCGAAGCCCGGGGTGGCAGGACTATTGCCGATGTGATCGAATTCGGTCTCGAGAACGTGACTCAGGTTTATGAGCAGGGATTGCTGTCGGTGAAGCCCATTCCGGAAGCTGCCGAATACCCGGATAATATGAAAGGCTCCTATTGGATCGCCAACAACCTGATTTTCTTTATTGGCGCATGGAACACCGACCGGGTGAAGAAAGGCGAAGAGCCGAAGTCTCTCGATGACTTCGCAGACCCAAAATGGAAGGGGCGGCTCATTGCGGAACCTCGGGATGCCGAGTTCCTTATCGGCCTGATGCACAAACACAAGAGTCTGGAAAAGGCGCGAGCCGTGCTGAACAAGATCGCGGCAAACAACGTGGAATTCCACAAGGGGCATTCGCAACTCGCTGAGTTGTTGGTCGCTGGCCAGGCTTCAGCTTGCTTTACATGTTACTCGCACCATTATCCGCCGAGGATAAGAAAGGGAGCGCCGTTAGGGTACATGCTCACCGAAGGCATCGCCGGTATTATCGCGCTGGCAGTCTTGAAGGAAGCGCCGCACCCGAACACGGCTTTGCTCTTCGCTCGTTGGGCTTCTTCCGAGGAGGGGCAAAAAGCTTATGCGATGGGCGGCCGCACGCCGGCCCATCCTAAAGTGGAGCCCATCGACCCGATTCGGCCGAAGACGATCTATGCCGTTGGCGCCGATGACTTAAAGGAGTTTGTGAAGTACGAAAAGATCTGGAAGCAGACTTTCAAGTTGCGTTAGGGAAACGGTCGAACTGACAACCCCGTTATTCAAGGGTTGGAAAAGGAGCGCGCGATGAAAACAAGAAGTAGCCGTGGGTCGGCAATGTTGTCGGCATTGATAGGCCTGCTGTTGCCGTTTCTTGGAGTGGCACAGGGTGAGACGATCGACGAAGTCTACAAAAAAGCCTTGAAAGAGGGTGGAACGTTAAACTATTACGGCACACTCGCGCAGATCAACGCGGAAAAGATTCTTCCCGTCTTCGAGAAGCGTTTCCCGGGAATTAAAGTCAACCACATCGATGCTACGGCGGACAAACTCGCCGCCCGGGCTATTACCGAGGCGCGCGGAGGGAGAGTGATTGCGGATATCTTTCAGTTTAGCCTCGAGAACGTAGTTCAACTCATAGAGCAGAAACTGGTTTCCGGCGATCTTCCTCCGGAAGCTGGAGATTATCCCAGCAATTTGAAAGGCTCTGGATGGCTGGCCTCTGATTTGATTTTCATCATCGGCGCTTGGAATACGAACAATGTCAAGAAAGACGAAGAGCCCAAGGAGTTCGAGGACTTTTCGGATCCGAAGTGGAAGGGGCGTTTAATCGCGGAACCCAGAGACGCGGAATTGCTGATAGGGTTGACACAAAAACACAAGAGCCAAGAAAAGGCAGTTGTGATCCTGAAAAAAATGGCAGGCAACAATGTTGAGTTTCACCGAGGGCACTCACAACTGGCCGAGCTTCTCGTGGCCGGTCAGGCCGCGGCATGCGTCACCTGTTACTCGCATCACTATCCGCGGAGAATAAAAAAGGGGGCACCAGTCGGGTATATGCTGACCGAGGGGATCGCGACCATTGTCGCGACCGCCGTCGCAAAAGGAGGACCGCATCCGAACACCGCCTGGCTCTGGGCGCGCTGGGCTGCCTCGGAAGAGGGGCAGAAGGTGTACGCTGCTGGTGGGCGAACACCGGCGCATCCGAAAGTCGACCCGGTTGAAAAAACACGACCGAAGACGATTTACGCAGTGGGGCCGGACGATATTAAGCAGTTCAATAAATACGAAAAGGTTTGGAAGGA
>JBFJTQ010000032.1:0-9757 GCA_041625275.1 Binatia bacterium
AACAAAATCCGAGCTCTCTGCTCTGGTGGATGAAGCGGCTGGTGCTCTTGCGCAAGAGTTACCGGGCCTTCGGCGAAGGCAGCATCGAGTTTCTTTTGCCAGAGAACCGCAAGGTGTTAGTTTTCATCCGGCGCTTCGCGGACGAAATCATTCTTGTCGCGGCGAACCTTTCCCGGTTTGTGAACTACGCCGAACTGGATCTTTCCGCGTACAAGGGCATGGTGCCGGTGGAGATGTTCGGTCACATCCGCTTTCCATCCATCGGCGACCTGCCTTATTTTCTCACCCTGGGCCCCCATGCGTTTTACTGGTTTAAACTCGAAGCGCCGCAAGTGTCCGCGGTTGGGGGAGCAGCAAAAGCATTCGAGCCGGCAAAACTGGAGGTCCCGGGCGCCTGGGAAACCATCCTCGAGGGTAAAGCGCTGGCGCAGTTGGAGCGCGCGCTGCCGGCGTATTTTTTCAACTGCCGCTGGTTTGGTGGCAAGGCTCAACAAATCCGCGCGCTAAAAAACATCGACGTTATCCCGTTTGCCGCCGATTCCGCGAATGGCTTTTTCACCACCTGGGAAGTCCAGTTTCTCGGGGCAGCGCCGGAAAGTTATTTGATACCCCTAACCTTCGCCTCGGGCGATCGCGCTTTTGAAGTGCGCCAGGCCAGCCCGCAGGCGGTTATCGCGCATGTAAGAGCCAGGGATAAGAATCGTACCACCGAAGGCGTGCTCTTTGACGCGCTCTACGATGCCACTTTCAGCAAAGCATTGCTCTCGGGAATAAGTCGCGCGCGGCGCTACAAAGGCCGTGGCGGCGAACTTGAAGCGCGGCCGACAAAAGTCTTCCGCAAACTGCGGGGAGACGCGAAGACACCGATTGAGCCGTCGATACTCAAGCGCGAGCAAAGCAACACGTCCGTGATTTATGGCGACCGCATGATTTTGAAGCTCTTCCGCCGCGTCAGCGAAGGGCTTAACCCCGATTTAGAGATCGGACGTTTTCTCACGGAAAAGGCCGCCTTCGCCCATACCCCGCCCCTCGCCGGGTCTTTCGAACTGCGCAGGGGAAAAGGCGAACCGGCAACGGTGGGAATCCTGCAGGGGTTGGTGCCCAACGAGGGCGACGCATGGCACTACACGCTCGACAGCCTGGACGATTTTTTCGATGACATTCTTGCCCGCCAGCCCGATGGGGAACAAGCGGTCTTACCCGCGTCATCCATGGTGGAGCTTGCCGAACAAGACATTCCCGCCTTCGCTCAGGAATTGATCGGGCCCTACCTGCCGTCGGCTCATCGTTTGGGACAGCGCACGGGCGAATTGCATATGGCACTGGCCTCCGAAGCAAAGAACCCGGCCTTCGCACCGGAGCCGTTTACGGCGCTTTATCGCCGCTCGCTCTATCAAAGCATGCGCACGCTGGCGGACAACTCGCTTACGCTTTTGGGCAAACGCGCCAGAGGATTGCCGGAAGAGCTGCGCGCCGATGCCGAAAAGGTCCTCAAGCTGGAAGACAAAATCTTCGACCGCTTTCGCCAAATCATCGAAGCCCGGATCAGCGCCATGCGCATCCGCTGCCACGGCGATTATCACCTCGGGCAGGTCCTGTTCACGGGCAAGGATTTCGTCATTATCGACTTCGAAGGCGAACCCGCACGGCCGATTACCGAACGGCGCATCAAGCGCTCGCCGCTGCGCGACGTCTCCGGAATGCTGCGCTCCTTCAACTACGCAGCGGTGAGCAAAATCAAGAGCGAAAGCAGCCGGCCCGAGAACCTGGCTCAACTGAAACCTTGGGCGCGTTTTTGGAATCTCTGGGTCTCAGTGAGCTACCTCAAGGGATATTTTGACGCCACTCGCAAGTCGGCTTTCCTGCCCAGAACAGCCGCCGAGCTCAAGCTCATGCTGAACGTCTATCTGCTCGAGAAAGCGGTTTACGAGCTGGGATATGAACTCAACAACCGGCCCGACTGGGTGAGTGTGCCCATCGAAGGAATTTTGGGATTGCTCGTGGAGGGAGAGTGAGCGATACAGGACGTGTTGAAGAAAAACAACTCCGCCGTCTAGCCCGCCTCTACGGAATCCAGGCAAACTATTACGATGTTTCCGGCCGTCTGAATGAACCGTCGCCAGAGGCGCTCCTGAGCGTGCTGCGCATGCTCGGCGCCTCCGTCGAAAGAATGTCCGACCTTGCTGGCGCCCTAAGGGAACGGCAGCAGCTTCTTTTTCAGCAAGTGATCGACCCCGTACTCGTGGTCTGGAACGGGGGTCCCGCGCCGCTCAAACTGCGCGTGCCGCTGCAGTTGGCCGAGGCCCCGGTTTACGGCACGGTGGTGTTAGAGAACGGTGAGACCGTGGAAAGCACCTGGCGGGACGACCCGGGGTTGAAGCCCATCGAGCACATGATCGAGGGAACCGGGTATGTGACGCGGCGAGTTAAGATGGCATCGGCGCTGCCCTTGGGTTATCACCGCTTGCAGGTTCAGGTTGGCGATCTGGCCACCGAGCATTATCTTTTTGCGCCCCCGTCCCGAGCCTTCGGCGCGGACAACACCGATAAAAAATCCTGGGGGCTCTTTTGTCCGCTCTATGCCCTCAATTCCGCGAGAAGCTGGGGCGCCGGGGATTTCACCGATCTCGGAACTCTGGTCGACTTCGTGGGCGAACTCGGCGGCGATGCAGTGGGCACCCTGCCATTGTTTTCGGCCTTCTTGGACGAACCGTTCAATCCAAGTCCCTACGCACCCGTCAGTCGGCTTTTTTGGAACGAGCTGTTTCTGGATATAAGCCGCATCGAAGAACTCAAGCGTTGCGTCGCTGCGCGCTCGGTCATGAGTTCGGCGGGTTTCGAATCCGAGCTCGAAAACTTGCGCGCCGCCCCACTCGTGGACTATCGGCGCGTCATGAACCTCAAGCGCAAGGTGCTCAATGAGCTGCTCAGGTGTCTGCTGAGACAGCCGTCTGAACGGCGCAACCAGTTCGAGCGTTTCATCGCGACGCACCCGTTGGCGCAGGATTACGCCGCCTTTCGCGCCAAAACCGACGGCGAACGCAAGTCCTGGCACCAGTGGGACGGCGCTAGCCGCGACGGCACCATTCGGCCGGGCGATTATGTTGAACAAATCAAGCAATATCATCTTTTTGTCCAGTGGCAGGCCCATGAACAGATGCGGGCATTGGGTGAGAAAACCAAAGCTGGGAAGCCGGCGCTCTACCTGGATTTTCCGCTGGGCGTTAATCGCGACGGCTATGATGTCTGGCGCGAGCGAGATGCGTTCGCCCTGGACGCCAGCGGGGGTGCTCCGCCGGACAGCTTCTTCACCAAAGGACAAGACTGGGGATTTCCCCCGCTTCATCCGGAAGGGCTTCGGCGGCAGGGTTACCGTTACTATATCCTCTGCGTCCGCCACCATTTGGAACACGCCAAGATGCTGCGCATCGATCACGTCATGGGACTGCACCGCTTTTACTGGGTACCCCAAGGATTCGCCCCCAACCAGGGTGTTTACGTGCGCTACCCCGCGGAAGAATTTTTCGCCGTCTTGAACTTGGAATCCCACCGGCACAAAGCCCGGATCGTCGGAGAAAATCTCGGCACCGTGCCGCCTGCGGTCAACTCCGCCATGGAACGGCACGGCGTGCGTGGCATGCATGTCGGCCAATTCGGCGTTACCTCCGATCCGAATCACGCGCTCGATCCAGTGCCGGGCCGCGCGGTGGCAAGCCTGAACACCCATGACACCCCGACGTTTGCGGCATATTGGACCGGAGCGGACATCGATGATCGGCAGAAGCTGGGTCTGCTCACGGACGCAGGGGCTTCTGGGGAACGCGACGGTCGCGGCCGGCAACGGGCCGCTCTGACCGCTTATTTAAAAACAAGCGGGCTGCTGAACGACGAATCTTCCGACACGGCGGCAATATTGAGGGGCTGGCTTTCTCATCTCGCCGCCGGCAACGCGGAATTCTTGTTGATCACGCTTGAAGATCTCTGGCTCGAACTTTTGCCGCAAAACGTCCCGGGCACCTGGGAGGAACGGCCCAACTGGAAGCGAAAGACGCGCTATTCGTTGGAGCAGATCCGCAAACTGCCCGCCGTGCGTGACACATTGAAAGCGATCGATGAAATACGAAGGACGGGGAGGTAAATAAATTGGCCAACGCCAACGACTCCGTGAGCCTGCTTACGGAGAATGATCTTTATCTTTTCAACGAAGGAAGCCACTTTCGCCTCTACGACAAGCTCGGTTCCCATGTGATGAACCGGGACGGGGCCAGCGGCACCTACTTCGCCGTGTGGGCCCCGGACGCCAACCACGTGAGCGTCATCGGCGACTTCAACGGGTGGGAGAAAGGCCGCCATAGCTTGTTCGCCAAGGGACGGTCAGGCATCTGGGAAGGGTTTCTCCCCGGCATCGGCAAAGGAACGCTATACAAGTACCACATCGGGTCGCGATTCCACGGTTACCGCGTCGATAAGGCCGATCCGTTTTCGATCTTCAATGAAATCCCCCCGAAGTTCGCTTCAATCGTCTGGGATTTGGATTATCAATGGAACGACCAGGAGTGGATGGCCGGGCGGCGCCATCGCCAGGGGCTCGACAAGCCCATGGCCATCTACGAAATGCACGTTGGTTCCTGGCGGCGCCTGGTGGAGGAGGGGAACCGCTCGCTTTCCTACCGCGAACTCGCAACTCAGCTCTCCGAATACCTGCACCATATGGGCTACACTCACGTGGAGTTTTTGCCCGTCATGGACCACCCCTTTTTCGGTTCCTGGGGCTATCAAGTCACGGGCTACTTTGCCGCGTCGGGCAACTACGGCACGCCGCAGGACTTGATGTTTCTCATCGACACGCTGCACCAGCGCGGGATCGGCGTGATCCTGGACTGGGTGCCGTCGCATTTTCCCAGCGACGAGCACGGGCTGGCCTTCTTCGACGGCACGCATCTCTACGAGCATGCCGACCCCCGCCAGGGCTATCATCCGGACTGGGGTAGCTACATTTTTAATTACGGTCGCAAAGAGGTGCACAGTTTCTTGATCAGCAACGCTCTGTTCTGGCTGGATCGCTATCATGTCGACGGCTTGCGCGTCGACGCCGTCGCCTCCATGCTCTACCTGGACTACGCGCGCAAAGAGGGGGAGTGGGTTCCCAATAAGTACGGCGGCAAGGAGAATATCGAAGCCATCGAGTTTGTACGCCGGATGAACGCCGCGGTTTACGAACACCATCCCGAGGTGGAAACCATCGCCGAGGAGTCCACCTCGTGGCCCATGGTGTCGCGGCCCAATTACCTCGGGGGTCTGGGCTTTGGGCTCAAGTGGGACATGGGGTGGATGCACGACACACTGGAGTATATGCGCCAGGATCCGATCCATCGCCGCTATCACCACAACAAGCTGACCTTCCGCATGCTTTATGCCTTTCATGAAAACTTTGTCCTGCCTCTCTCCCACGACGAAGTGGTGTACGGCAAGGGATCTTTGATTGGCAAAATGCCTGGTGACGACTGGCAAAAATTCGCCAATCTGCGCGCTCTGTACGGCTACATGTACGCCCAGCCGTCGAAGAAGATGCTCTTTATGGGCGGTGAGTTCGGCCAGTGGCGCGAGTGGGCTCATGATTCGAGCTTGGACTGGGATTTGCTCGACCAGCCGCTCCATGCGGGATTGAGCAAGTGGGTGCGCGAACTCAATCATTTCTACAAGAATGAACCGGCCATGCACGAGTGGGACTGCGATCCCGCCGGCTTCGACTGGATCGACTGCGGCGATGCCGAGAGCAGCGTGGTCAGCTTGATCCGCAAAGGCAAAACCACGTCGACCATCATTCTCGCCGTGTGCAACTTCACCCCGGTTCCGCGCTATAGCTACCGGCTTGGCGTGCCCCGCGGGGGTTTCTGGCGCGAAGCGCTCAACAGCGATGCCGGCGATTACGGCGGCAGCAATATGGGCAACATGGGCGGCGTTGACGCGGTTCCAATTCCGCTCCACGGCCGGCCTCACTCTTTGACCATAACCTTGCCGCCCCTATCGGTGTCGTTTTTCAAAAACGAGGGGTGAGCTTCAGGGGACATCGTGCAATAAGCACTAAGAGCTTATTAGGTATCCTGCTTGCCATGAGAGGGTGATGACAACGAGTGATTCATTGACCCAGTATTTTTATCTCTCTGCGTATTGAGTACAGGGGCCACAAAATTATATTTTCGGGCTGAGCGTGGAACAGTAACCATAGGAGAAGCAAGATCATGAACGGTATAGCGAACTCTCGCTTATCCACTGGGGTTCAAGGGCTCGACGAGGTGCTGAGCGGCGGATTGATTCGCGGACGCGCCTATTTGGTGCGCGGCGGGCCCGGCTGCGGCAAGACAACCTTGGGGATGCACTTTCTGACCACCGGAATCAAAGCCGGCGAGTCCGGGCTCTACATCAGTCTGGGCGAGCCGGAAGGCAAACTGCGCCAGAATGCGGCGGCCTCAGGCTTCAACCTCGAGGGAGTGAAATTTTTGGACCTGAGTCCACCGGCGGAATTCTTCGCGGAAGCGGAGAGCTATGACATCTTTTCGCCGGCGGAAGTCGAGTTGGAACCGACCACGAAGCGCATCGTGGAGGCCGTGGAGAGCCTCAAGCCGACGCGGGTATTCATCGACTCCATGACGCAAATCCGTTACCTGAGCACTGATGCTTTCCAGTTTCGCAAACAGGCCCTTTCCTTCTTGCGGTTTCTCACCGATCGCAACGCCACCGTACTCTTCACCGCCGAAGGCTCCAGCGAAATACCGGATGACGATCTCCAGTTTCTGGCCGACGGTATTATTCACGTCGAATTCAATCAGCAGGGACGCACGCTGGCGGTGACCAAATTTCGCGGCTCCGGGTTCCGCAGCGGCGAGCATTCCATGCGCCTGGGGGACGGAGGCATGACAGTCTTCCCACACCTGGTACCGGAAAAGATTCAAAGGGATTTCGTCTCCGAGCCCATGTCGTTTGGCGTCCCCGAAATCGACGAACTCACCCACGGCGGCCTCGAGCGCGGAACTACAAGTCTGATCACGGGTCCGACAGGTACCGGCAAGACAACCCTCGGTCTTCAGTTCATTAAAGAGGCAGCCGGCCGGGGCGAACACTCGGCCGTCTACACGTTTGAGGAAGGCGTGGATACGCTGCTCAATCGCTGCGGCGATATCAATATTCCCGTTCGGGCCATGGTCGAGCAGGGGACCCTGAGCGTCGTCCAGATCGAGCCGCTGCGCTACACTCCCGATGAATTCGCGCGCATGGTGCGCAATGACGTCGAGGCAAAGCGCCGCCGGATAGTCATGATCGACAGCATCACGGGATACGGCTTGTGTATGCAAGGGCGCGACTTTGTGACCCATGTTCATGGATTGGCGGCTTATCTGAGAAGCGTCGGGGTAACCGTGGTCTTGATCAACGAAATCGATAACATCACCGGCGACTTTCGCGCCTCCAACGACCAGGTCAGCTATCTCGCGGATAATATTATTTTCCTCCGCTATGTCGAGATCAACGGAGAACTGCGCAAGGCCGTCGGCGTGCTCAAAAAGCGCGCCGGAAGTTTCGAGAAAGCGTTGCGCGAGATCGACATCACGCGCTACGGCATCAAAGTCGGCAAACCGCTCACTGGTTTGCGCGGCATCTTGAGCGGATCGCCGGAACTCATGGAGCGACCAGCCTGACGATGCAAGCTCCGCCGCTAATTCTTACAGTGGAGCGAAACCTTCGAAATCTGGAACTTCTAAACAAGTTCCTGACCGATAACGGCTTCCGCACCGTGAGTGCGGCCAACATGGAGGAGTTGGATCAAAGGCTTTTGGGATCGGACCCCATTGCGTTGGCTTTAGTCGATCTTGCAGGCTTCGATAAAGGGATCTGGGAGCGATGCGATCGGCTGAGGCAGTCGGGCATTCCTTTTCTCGTTATATCGCCCCAGCCTTCGCCAGGGACGCAACGCACAGGGTTGGCCCACGGGGCGAGCGGGATTCTGGTCAAACCCCTTGTGGTCAAAGAGTTGGTCGGTATGATTCAGAACCTGATGCGAACTTGATCATGGAAAAAATCCTGGTTTTAATCGAGCATCGGCGCAATCGCGAGGTCCTCGTGGACTGGCTCTCTCGATCGTACGAGGTAAGTCAAAATGGCGGCGAAGAGGGGCTGGCTGGACCGTTCGACCTTGCGCTCCTGGATGGCTCGGCTCTGGAAAGGCTGCAAGAGAAGCTGCGAGCGCTCAAGAAACAAACGGCGCCCATTTTCTTGCCCATCCTGTTGATGACGAATCGGCAAAATGAAGCGGCCACGACGCGCCATCTCGGGCGGGAAGTCGATGAGGTCATCGGCACCCCCATCGATAAAGCAGAGCTCAAGTTGCGCATCGAAAACCTTCTCAAGATGCGGCGTCTGTCCAATGAGCTCAAGCAGCAGCTTGAAACCGTTGATAGGCTTGCCGTCACCGACGATGTCTCCGGTTTTCACAACACTCGCTTTCTGCACCGCTATTTGGATAGTTTAATGGAGCGACCCGAGGCCCAGCGGGACAAAGTATCCTTGGTATTCTTCGACATGGACGGTTTCAAACGGGTCGTCGACACGCACGGCCATCCGCTGGGGGCTAAGGTGTTGAAAGAAGTGGCCGAAGTCGTCAACTGCTACCTGGACCTGGAAGATCGCATCGTGAGATACGGCGGCGACGAGTATGTGATTATCCTGCCGGGGCAAGACAAGGCCGAAGCGCTGAAAAAGGTCGAACGGATGAAGGAAGGGATCGCCTCGACCCCGTTCCTTCAAGACGAAAACATCAACGTCAAGGTAACGGCATCCTTTGGCCTGGCAACGTATCCGCAAGATGCCAAGGACAAGCGCGAGCTCCTGGCATCGGCGGACCGCTGTCTCTTTCAAAGCAAGGAGCGCGGCAAGAATCGTATTACGCTCAGCGGCGTGGCGCGGGAATTAAACGATTCAAAGGGGTAGGAAGCGTCTCCGCCCCGCGACAACCACAAACTCAAATTTGTCACTCGCGTGTGACTTTACCGGCAGGGTGTGGAAAGATAGAAGTCGCGCCACACCGACTGGCATGGAACATTAAGACAGCACACCATGAAAATTGCGATGATCTCTCCCGAAATCGTCCCCTTCGCCAAGACCGGCGGCCTGGCGGACGTGGTGGGAACCCTTTCCGCGGCCTTGCGCCGGCACGGCCACGAATTGACTCTCATCATGCCCGCCTATCGCGCTGCGTTACAGGGAGAATTCGGTCTGGAAGAGACCGACATGAGACTATCGCTGCCGGTCTCGGACCGGCACGAGGACGCCTCAGTGCTTCGCGGGCGGACGGGGGGCGATATTACGGTCTATTTGATCCGCGCCGATCGCTATTTCGATCGCGAGTTCCTCTACGGTACGCCGGACGGAGATTACCCGGACAACGCCGAACGCTTCGTCTTTTTTTCTCGCGCCGCGCTGGAACTCCTGAGGCAAGAGCCCGTGGAAATCATTCATTGCCACGACTGGCAGAGCGCTCTGGCGATTGTTTTTCTCAAAGCGCAGCCGGACCAATATTCCGAGCTTGGCGCCGCCAAATCGGTGCTCACGGTCCACAACTTGGGTTTCCAAGGAATCTTTCCCGCGCCGCATTGGCAGCTTTTGAACCTCGACTGGAGCTTTTTTGCGCCGCAATTTCTGGAGTTCTACGGCAACATTAATTTCCTGAAAGGGGCGCTCCTGTTCGCCGATAAGATCACCACGG
>JBFJTQ010000033.1:0-9561 GCA_041625275.1 Binatia bacterium
CGTGTTTGCGACCGACAAGGAAATCGTCTGGCGGGACGGTCACAGGGAAGAAACCTTCCCGCTGGCTCGGGTTCAGATTCATGGCGTCCACAATGTTGAAAACATGATGGCTGCAATCGCGGCGGCAAAGGCCGCAGACGTTGCCCAACCGCCGATTCAGAAAGTGCTGGAGACTTTTCCGGGTCTGGAGCACCGCCTGGAATTTGTCCGGGAAAGGTGCGGGGTTCGCTACTTCAACGACTCCAAAGGGACCAATGTCGGTGCCGTTGTGAAGTCGCTGGCGAGTTTTACCTCACCCGTGATTTTGATTGCGGGGGGCGTTGATAAGGGGGGTGACTACGGAGTCCTGTCCGCAGTTATCAGACAGAAGGTGCGTCGGCTCGTTCTCTTCGGAGAAGCCAAAGAGATCATTGCCAAAGCACTGGGTCATCTGTCGGCGACGGTCGTCGTCGATGATCTAGAGGGCGCCGTGCGCGACGCCGCCGAGCACGCGCAGCCTGGAGAGGTGGTGCTGTTGTCGCCTGCATGCTCAAGCTTCGACATGTTCAACAATTACGCGGAGCGGGGCAGGGCATTCAAGAGCTTGGTGAATTCATTATGAGAGACGGTCTGGCGATGGATAAGTGGCTCCTGTTCGCTGTGGCCGCGCTGCTGGCGGTCGGGGTGACGATGGTACTGAGCACTAGTTACCTCTACTCCCAGGAGCGTTTCGCCGACGGTACGTACTTTTTCCGCAAGCAGTTGATTGCCGGCGGCGTCGGATTGGTGGGGCTCGTCCTATGTTCTTTGATACCGGCCTCTATGTATCGCCGCTTTGCCTATCCGTTGCTAGCCCTGACCGTCCTGGTTCTCGTCTTGGTCGTGATTCCTGGCATCGGCCTGTCGCGCGGCGGGGCCCGGCGCTGGTTGGCACTCCCCGGATTCGGTTTTCAACCAGCCGAGTTGGCGAAGCTTGCAGTCGTTTTTTATCTCGCTCACTCGATGGCCAGAAAAGACGAGCGCATGAAGACTTTTTCCGTAGGCGTCCTACCTCACTTGATCGTCGGGGGTGTCTTGATAGGCCTGCTGCTTCTGGAGCCGGATTTCGGTACGGCCTTGATCATGGTGGTGCTCCTCTACCTGATGTTGTTCATTGGTGGGACCCGCTTTTCTCACCTTTTGGCCACGGGTTTGATGGCATTACCGGTATTGGTTTATGCGATGTTGAACGCGGAATATCGACTGCGACGCCTTGTCGCCTTTTTGGACCCTTGGCGTGACGCGTCCAGCAGCGGGTTCCAGGTTGTGCAGTCGCTGATCGCCTTCGGTTCCGGCCAGGTTTGGGGCCGCGGCTTGGGCGAAAGCCGCCAGAAGCTATTTTATCTGCCAGAGGCGCACACGGATTTCGTTTATTCCGTCATTGGCGAGGAGCTTGGGTTGGTCGGTGCGCTTGTCGTATTGGGGCTGTTCGGCCTCATTGTCATGAGGGGGTTGCGGCTTACGGCGAAGATCGAGGAACCCTTCGAGCAGTACCTCGCTTTCGGTGTGACCGTTCTCCTGGGTGTTCAGGGGTTGATTCATATGGGAGTTGTGACGGGGCTAATGCCGACCAAGGGGTTGGTGCTCCCGTTTATCAGTTATGGCGGATCGGCAATGGTGATCAACCTCGTGGAGGTCGGAATACTCCTGGGACTCTCGCGTAGGAGATCATAGGGATGCGCGTGATTCTGGCCGGCGGGGGAACCGGAGGTCACCTGTTCCCCGGGCTGGCTGTGGCTCGTGAGTTTCAGAGGCGCGATGCAATGACGGAGATCTTGTTCGTCGGTACCGAACACGGAATAGAAACCAGAGTCCTCCCTCGCGAGGGATTCAGGTTGGAGATCATTCCCGTCAGGGGCCTTAAAGGTCGGGGACTGCGCGGGTTGCTCGATGCGCTGTACGGCATTCCTATCGGTTTCTTGCGCTCGCTGCGCATCATCCGCAAATTCCGCCCTGAATGCGTCATCGGTTTGGGGGGATATGCCTCGGGTCCGTTTTTGATCGCTAGCAAATGGAAGGGCATTCGCTGTGCCATCTTGGAGCAGAATCTTCGGCCCGGCTTTACCAACAAGTTGCTTGCGCGTTGGGTGGATCGGATCTTTACTTCGTATCGCGACAGCGCCGCCTATTTTCCCCCCAGCAAGGTGTTGGAAACCGGCAACCCGGTTCGCTGGCGCACCCTCCCTGAACGTGAGAGGGCCGACAAATTGACGTTGTTGATCTTTGGGGGAAGTGCAGGGGCGCATCGCATCAATGTTTCGGTCATCGAGGCGCTCAAAAGCCTCGGGGATTTGGCCCACGATTTGTATTTGATTCACCAAACCGGCGAAGCGGATTTTCCCGTGATCAAGGCTGCTTACGCTTCTCTTCCTTTCGCGGCGGAGGTGGTGCCGTTCATTGAAAAGATGGATGAAGCTTATGCCCGGGCCGATCTAGTGCTTTGTCGAGCGGGGGCAACGACGGTGGCGGAACTCACAGCATTCGGCAAGGCGGCTATTCTGGTGCCTTACCCGTACGCGATCTACGACCACCAGCGGTGGAACGCGAAGGCGCTGGCAGACTCTGGAGCGGCCGAGATGATCCTTGATCAGGAGTTGAGCGGAATGAAACTCGCAAGCCGGATACGCGCCTATGCGACGGACCGCGAGCGCATTCAACGCATGGGCCGTCTGGCCCGCGCCATGGGGCGACCCGAGGCGGCGGAGCGCATCGTCGATGAATGTTATGTCATGGCGCGCGGGTAATGCTGGATCGGTGACAGGTCATTCATGCTGCAAAAGAAACATCGTATTCATTTCGTGGGTATTGGCGGTATCGGCATGAGCGGCATCGCGGAGGTCTTGTTGAACTCGGGGTATGTGGTCAGCGGGTCGGATCTCCAGGAGAGCGAGGCTGTCCGACGGCTGAAAGATCTGGGGGCGCAGGTTTTCGTTGGACATCAGGAGGAGAATTTATCCGTGAATCCTTCGGTCGTGGTCATCTCTACGGCCGTGAAGTACTCCAATCCTGAGGTGTTGGAGGCGCGTCGACGGCAAATTCCAGTCATTCCCCGGGCGGAGATGCTGGCTGAGCTTATGCGCATGAAGTACAGCGTCGCGGTCGCGGGTAGTCACGGCAAGACCACGACCACTTCGATGATTGCGGCCGTACTGAGCGCGGCCGGATTGGATCCGACGATCGTCATTGGCGGACGGGTCCGAATGCTCGGCAGCAACGCCAAGATGGGTCAAGGAGAAATCCTGGTGGCGGAGGCCGACGAGAGCGACGGCAGTTTCCTCCTGCTCTCTCCGACGATTGCCATCATCACCAATATCGACCGCGAGCACATGGATTTTCATCAAACGATGGAGCGGCTGAACGAAAGCTTTCTGACCTTTATCAACAAAGTTCCCTTCTACGGCCTGGCGGTGTTGTGTCTCGATAATCCCAACGTGCGCGCCTTGCTGCCAAAAGTGAGGAAGCGGTTTACGACCTACGGGCTCTCTCCGGAAGCAGATTTCTCGGTCCAGGATCTGACCGTGAAACCCGGTGCCGTGGAGTTTTCGGTTCTCCATCACGCCAAGCCTTTGGGTGAGGTGCGGCTCCAGCTCCCAGGTCGCCACAGCGCCGCCAATGCGCTGGCCGCGGTGGCTGTCGCCCACGAATTCGAAATACCCTTTGCGCGCATGGCAACGGCGCTGGAGGCCTTTAGCGGGATTCACCGCCGCTTTGAAATCAAAGGAGAAACGCGAGGCATCATGGTGATCGACGATTACGGCCATCATCCCGCGGAGATCCGCGCCACCATCGGGGCCATTCGAGAAAGCTGGAAGCGGCCGCTGACAGTTCTTTTTCAGCCTCACCGCTATAGCCGGACACAAGATCTGTTCGACGATTTCTTGACGGCTTTTGAAGGCGCCGACCGACTCATTTTGACGGAAATCTATGCGGCGGGCGAGGAGGCCATGGCCGGGGTCTCAGGCGAGGCGCTGTATCAGGCAATCAGGCGTCAGGGTCATATGGATGTCAAGTTTGTTGCCGACAGAAACCGGATTGTGGAAGAACTGGCCGGCGCTCTGCGACCGGGGGACATGGTGCTCACCTTGGGAGCGGGAGACATTTACAGAGTGGGAGAAGCGCTCGTTGAAAAATTACAAAAGTCGGCGCCGGTGCAGGGTTGACTGCGCTGCCGGCAAATCGAGAAAAGCGGGCGCGCGGGCCGATTCTTAGTCGAGGTATCAAAGCGTTGCTTAGGCCGAATTCGATGGCAGCGAACAGAACAAACATGTCGCAAGCAACCCCCTTCGACGAGTTGAAGATGACCCCTGGCTTGAAAATCAAGTTTGCCGAGCCATTGGCCCGGTACACGTCGATCAAAATCGGCGGACCCGCGGACGTTTTTTTAGAGGTTCAAAGTCTGACCGCGCTCTCTCAGCTCTTACCCTTTCTTCACCGGCACGGTACGGCAATCCATCTTTTGGGTAATGGCAGCAACTTGTTGGTGAGCGATTTGGGTGTGCGGGGGGCCGTCATTCAATTGACCGGAGAATTCAAGCAAGTCGGCTGGGAGGAGGAAGGGGATATCGTGTGGGCGCAGGTTGGTGCGGCGTATGCGGTCACCCAATTAGTGCGCGAGGCAGCGCGCCGAGGATATGGCGGTATAGAGTTTGCCGAAGGGATTCCGGGCACCGTGGGCGGCGCGCTCGTGATGAATGCCGGGGCCTATGGGTCTGAGTTAGAGGGCGTTGTGGCTCACGTGGAAGGCGTGACGCAAGAGGGCAAACCTGTTCGCTTGACCAGAGAACAGATGACCTTTACTTATCGAGATTCTCATTTGCCGCCGGGAACTATCGTGACACGTGTGCGAGTGCGGCTCCGAAAAGAAGAGGCAGCCAAGGTGAGCTCCAGAATTCGCGACCTGGTCACCAGAAGAAAGGGCAGTCAGCCCTCTGGATATCCGAATTGCGGTTCCGTGTTTCGCAATCCGCCCGGAGATTACGCGGGTCGGTTGATCGAAGCCGCGGGCCTGAAAGGGAAGCGCTTTGGCCAGGCGCAGATTTCTGAAAGGCACGCCAATTTTATTGTCAATCTGGGCGGCGCCTCCGCTGACGACGTGCTGCACCTGATGGAACTTGCCCGCACTGAGGTGCAGGTGAAATTCGGTTTCGAACTCGTGCCTGAGGTTCGATTGGTAGGAGAGTGGCGCGAGGGCAGGGCGGGGACAAAGCGATGAAATTAAAATTGTATCCGCAGGACAACCGCAGGCGCGGCCAATACGGATGGCGACGCCGGCTTCTGGCGACCGGTCTTATCGCGTCTCTTTTGATAGCGGCGGCGGTTCTGTATGAGGGCAACGGATGGATTAAGACGCAACCGGCCATGGCCCGCAGGTTTGTCCTCGAAAATCATTATTTTGTGGTTCGTGAGATTCAGGTTCGCGGAGGGGAACAAGTCAGTGGAAACGAAATCGTGGCCATGGCCGGTCTGCGCCACGGAATGAATATCTGGAAGATCGACCCCGTTGCGATTGAGCAAAAAATTATCAAACATCCGTGGGTTCGCCGCGTATTGGTACGCCGCGAATTTCCCCGCCGGGTGATCATCGAAGTAGAGGAGCGAACGCCCAAGGCGATCGTGGCCGCCGGCAAGCTGTACTATGTGGACGGCGACGGAGTGCTCTTCAAAGAAGTCGGGGAAAAGGAAAATGTCAATTTTCCGATGCTAACCGGATTGCGTCGACAGGATCTTGCGACTTCTGATTCGGCGACCCGAGGAAGAATTCGCGATGCCCTGCGGTTGAGCGACCTGATGACCAGAGACTCGCACACGCTTTCGGAAATTCATTTTGATGCTTCGGACCGCCTAACCCTGTACACGGTGAAATTCCCAGTCGCCTTGCGCATGGGTTGGGGGGATTGGGAGGAAAAAATTCAGCGGTTGGACCGCGTCTTGACGCTATGGAAAGAAAAAGAGTCGAGGCTGGTGTCGCTAGATGTCAGTTTTCGTGACCAAGTAGTTGCGCGGCTTCGTCGGGCAACGAAATAAAGAGAGGATGCACCCATCGTAGGCAATCAATGGCTATGGCAAAGAAACACAGTATCGTTGTGGGCTTAGATATCGGCACCTCCAAGGTCTGTGCCGTTGTTGGCGAGATGACCGAGCAAGGGGTCGAGATCATTGGCGTGGGTTCTCAACTCTCCCAAGGGTTGCGGAAAGGGGTTGTGATCAACATTGAGGGCACCGTCAGCGCGATCAAAAAGGCCGTAGAAGAAGCTGGATTGATGGCGGGATGCGAAATCAACACCATCATTACAGGAATCGGCGGCGGTCACATCAAAGCCTTCAACAGCCATGGGATTGTCGCCGTCAAGAATAAGGAAGTCAGTCAACGAGACTTGGAGCGGGTGATCGACGCGGCGAAAGCGGTGGCGATACCGATGGATCAGGAAATTCTCCACATCCTGCCACAGGACTACATTGTCGACGACCAAGATGGCATTAAAGAGCCCTTTGGCATGTCCGGTGTCAGGCTCGAGGCTAGGGTTCACATCGTCACCGGAGCGACAACCGCCACTCAGAACGTCATCAAGTGCTGCAACCGGACGGGCCTCAGTGTTGCGGATCTCGTCTTGATGCCATTGGCCTCTGCGGAAGCCGTCCTCAAAGAGGAAGAGCGGGAGCTCGGTGTGGCCGTGGTCGATATGGGTAGTGGTACGACCGATATCAATGTTTTTTACGACGGAAGTGTCAAGCATACAACCGTCTTGCCGATCGGCGGCAATCACGTCACCAGCGATATCGCTGCCGGTCTACGGACGCCTTTCGCCGACGCGGAGCGCATCAAGTTGCGCTATGGTGTGGCCAGGGCGGGGATGGTCGCGGGCGATGAGCGCCTGGACGTACCGAGTGCCGCCGGAAAAAACGCGCGCACGGTTTCACGCCAGATTCTTTGCGAAATAATCGAGCCGCGGATGGATGAGGTGTTTCAGTTGGTGCGCAGAGAAATCGCCAAGTCGGGCTATGAGGAGTGGCTTGCTTCAGGGGTGGTGCTGACCGGCGGCGCCATCTTGTTGCCCGGAGCCGTGGAAATGGCCGAACAGATATTCGGCATGCCGACCAGACTTGGCACGCCGACCCAGGTGGGAGGTCTAGTCGATATCGTAGCAAGTCCTATATATGCCGCCGGGGTCGGCTTGGTTCTTTACGGTATGAAACGGCAGGAGCACACCTTCTTGCGCACGCGAGACGGGACGATCCTGTCAAAGGTGAAGCATCGCATGTCTGATTGGTTGAGTGACTTTTTCTAGAGCTGTTTGACGGACCCAATTTGAAGGAGGAATGCTTATGTTTGAGCTCGTAGAGCAATTCAATCTCAATGCCCGGATCAAGGTCATCGGGATCGGTGGGGGAGGTGGCAATGCGGTCAATACTATGATCGGGGCTAAACTCAGCGGCGTTGAGTTTTTGGTTGCAAACACCGATGCGCAATCCCTGGAGGCCAGTCGGGCGCCGGTAAAAATCCAGCTTGGCGGTACCGTCACGAAGGGGTTAGGGGCCGGCGCGAATCCGGAGATCGGGAGGCGGGCTGCGTTGGAAGATCAGGAGATTATCAAGGAGTACCTGGCTGGCTCGGATATGGTTTTTCTTACAGCCGGGATGGGTGGCGGCACCGGGACAGGCGGCGCCCCCGTAATAGCCCGGGCGGCGCGAGAGGCTGGAGCCTTGACGGTTGGCGTCGTCACCAAGCCCTTCGTCTTCGAGGGCAAGAAGCGGATGCGGCAGGCCGAAGAGGGAATCGAGGAACTCAAGGCGAACGTCGATACCTTAATTGTGATCCCCAACCAAAGGCTGCTTAGCATCGCTGCCAAGACAACGACGATGCTGGAAGCATTTCAGAAGGCAGATGACGTCCTGCTGCAAGCGGTGCGGGGAATTTCAGATCTGATTATCACCCCAGGGTTGATCAACCTCGACTTCGCCGATGTCCGCACGGTTATGGCCGAGATGGGGTTGGCGCTCATGGGTGCTGCCTCCGCATCGGGGGAAAATCGCGCCATCGAGGCTGCCCAAAAGGCCGTCTCCAGCCCGTTGCTCGAAGATATCTCAATTCAGGGTGCGCGCGGGGTGCTGATCAATATTACGGGGGGGACGGATCTTTGTCTGCATGAAGTTAACGAGGCGGCCTCCATGATTCAGGAAGAGGCCCATGAGGATGCCAATATCATCTTCGGTGCTGTTATCGATGACAACATGGCGGATGAAATTCGCATCACGGTCATTGCGACCGGCTTCGGGTCAGCCAAGGAGGAAGCCAAGCCAGCATCCGTCAATTTTTCCACCGTGACCAACGCCAATCCGCAAACGAATAGGAAAGTCGTGCATCTGGGTACCATCGTGGACGATTTGGATGCGCCGACGTGGCAACGCAAAAAGGCGGGGACCGAGGAGGTCGAAACAGTGACCCTAAACAAGACGTTTCAGCTAAGCACGGGCCAGGATGAGGATGACAAGTACGATATTCCCACCTTTTTGAGACGACAAATGGATTGACCTGACCCACCGGTCGCTTGATGAACGTGGGCTATTGTTTATGATAGCGCATGCGCGTGCCGTATTTCACGGAGAGGCGGATTTCCTCGGCGGGAAGTTCGCTTGGGAAGTAGGTGCCGGAAATTTTCGCGCCTATGATGCTGGCGCCGATGAGGCAGGCGGTTGTAAAATTGACCCCGCGGAGATCGGCGCCCCGGAAATAGCTATTGCTGAAGTCAACGCCACTGGCATCGAGTCCGCGAAGGTCTAGATTCCTGAAATCGCTGTGGGTCAAATCACAGCACGCCCTCTGCGCCTTACGGAGATTGAATTTCTTGACGTCGCCATCCCGTAGCAACTGGTACAGCGGGTCTTCGTGTGTAAGCGGCTTGAGAGCCATCGCTGCCGATCCCTTTCAAACGACGAAGAACTCGTCGCATCCCTTCTAGCAAGCTTGATCGGCATTAAATTGAATTTCTTAAGTTCTTATCCTGGCGAAACCTGTCCAGCGCAAGCTGGATCAGGCGATCGATGAGTCGAGCATAAGAAATGCCACTGGCTTCCCAAAGCTTCGGATACATACTGATCTTGGTAAAGCCAGGAATGGTATTGATTTCGTTGACCATAACTTCCGCGTTGGGGCGCAGAAAGAAATCAACCCGAGCCATGCCTTCGCAACAGAGAGCCTTGAAGGTTCGGATGGCTGTCCGTTGGACCGCGCTCACGGTCCTCTGCGGCAGCTTGGCGGGAATCACCAATTGGGCGCCTTTTTCGTCGATATATTTTGCGTCGTAGGAGTAGAAATCGTGGCTCGTGATGATTTCTCCAGGCAGCGAGGCCATGGGGTTCTCATTGCCAAGAACCGAGCATTCGATCTCGCGGCCTTGAATAAACTCCTCAACGAGAATCTTGTCGTCGAAACGAAAGGCCTCCTTCACCGCGGCATCGAATGCCTGGCGGCCACTGACCTTGCTAATGCCTACGGACGAACCGAGATTGGCGGGCTTGACGAAAAAAGGCAGTCCAATCCGGCGC
>JBFJTQ010000034.1:0-9537 GCA_041625275.1 Binatia bacterium
AGCGCCGCCGCCTTCACGCCGGCGCGTTCGATTTCCCCGGCAAGCTGCTCTGCCTGCTCGCGCGACTTGCGGTAATTGATGACAACCCCGCTGGCTCCGGCCTTGGCCAGGGCGCGGACCACCGCCGCGCCGATGCCCCCGGCTCCTCCGGTGATTAGCGCAACCCTGCCGTTAAGGTCCATTTTCAGCTACCTCCCCCTGTCCGGTTTTCCGACTGCGAAATGATACGATGCCTGGGAACGATTTTCCGGCTATCCGGCATTCTTCCGCAACTCGGCCGTCTTCGCCTCATCGATGGTCCAGGAGCCGGGGAGTTTAACTAATTCATCGGCCTTGCCGGCGTAACGAACGGCAACGCCATAGCTCTCTTCGGCCTCCCGGGGTGACACATAGCCTTCAATCACATCCCAGAGAACTTTCTGCGGGTCGCGGCGAAACGGATCACCGTAACCTCCGCCCCCAGGCAGATTTAAATGCACGACGTCTTCCGCCCTGAGATCGACGAGCGCTTTCGGATGCAGCCGCGTGCCGTTGCCCAGAACAACTTCGCCGGCGACACCGACCTTGCCCTCCAACAGTCCGGGGGCAGGGTACTTTGTCCGGTCCGCGATGGAGCTGACGCTCCATCTGCCTGTGCCGCGGCGAGCAAACTCCGTCAGTTGCCCCAGCCCTCCCCGCCATGTTCCCGCCCCGCCGGAATCCGGACGGAGTTGCCGCCGCTTCAGCACGACTGGAGACAGACTTTCAATCACTTCGGCGGGCACCCCTGCCACGCCGCTCGGAAAACCGACGGCGCTCAACCCATCCTTGGAAGGTCGCGCACCGGTGCCCCCGACTTGGAAAATGGTCATTGTGAACGGGGGATTCTGTCCGCGCCACACGCTCAGCCAAATCGGATCGGCGCCCGGGGCCATCAGCCGTCCGGGTAAAGCGGCCGAGAGCGCCGCAAAGATCGCGCTTGGGATGAAATGGCCAATCACCTGGCGGCTCGCCACCGGCGCAGGGTCTAGCGCATTGAGGATACTACCGGCCGGCGCGCTTACATGCACCGGTCTGAAACTGCCCTCGTTATGAGGCACGTCAGGGCAAAGCGCCGCCTTGATCGCAAAGCTGGCGTAAGCGTGAGTGTAATTCATCACGACGTTGATACCCCGCGTGCTCTGCGGCGAAGAGCCGGAAAAGTCAATGGAGACCTCATCACCTTCCACCTTAACGCTGCAGCGGATGAGGATAGGCTCTTCATAACCGTCGCTCCAAAGTTCATGAGTCCACTCGCCGGCCGGCAGTTTGGCGATCTCAGCCCGCACAGCGGCCTCGGAACGGCGGATGATTTCACTGCCGACGGCGTCAATGGTTTCGAGACCGAACTCGGCCATCATTTCGAGCAGCGCCCGCCCACCCGCATCGTTGCTGGCTGTCTGGGCATAGAAATCGCCGATGACTTCATCCGGTTGGCGCACATTGGCGCGCACGATTTGCATCAGAGTTTGGTTCGGTTCGCCGCGATCGAATAGTTTCATGATCGGCAGGCGCAATCCTTCTTCGAAGACTTCCCGCGCCTCCGCCGACAGGATGCGGCCGCCGATGTCCGCGCTATGGCAGGTGTTGGCAAAAAGCGCCACCAGCCGCTCGTTCTTGAAAATCGGCGTGGTGATGGTGATGTCGTTGATCTGCCCGGCCGTCATCCAGGGATCGTTGGTGATGAGGACATCCTTCGGGGCGAGCTTTTCCGGCGGAAAGGCGGCGAGAAAATGCTTCATCGATGTCGCCATGGCATTGATATGCCCCGGCGTGCCGCTGAGGGACTGGGCGATCATGTGCCCTTGGGTGTCGAACATGCCGCAAGCCAGGTCCTGGCTCTCGCGCACGATGGTACTAAACGCGGTGCGAATAAGGGCGTCCTGCTGCTCGTTGGCGACCGACAGCAGCCTGCTCCAGATCACCTCAAGCGTAACCGGATCGATGGCTCTACTGCCCATGCGCAAACTCCACGATCACACTGAGTCTTTCATCGACTCGCGCTTGCCCCTGGACACCAATGATCAACGTCGATTCGCGCTCCTCCACGATCGCCGGTCCATTGAACCGTACGCCCGGGTTCAGAGCGTATCGATCATAAACAGGCGTCTCCACGTAGCCGCCGCGCTCCGGGAAATAGGCCAACCGCGAGCCCTTGCGGATTTCAGAGAAATCCCCCGCGTCATGCGGCAATTCCAGGTTCATGTCCGGTCTCGGCCCGCTGGCGACCACCCGCCAATTGATGACTTCCAACGGCACATCGGGGCCTTTGCGGCCGTAGAGTTTCTCGTAAGTCTCTTCGAAGCAAGCGCCAATCACCGGCAATTGCGCCGGCCCCAACACGCCTTCGGGCAGGGCAACTGAAACCTCATGGCCCTGACCGACGTAGCGCATGTCGGCGGTGCGTTGATAAGCAATTTCGCTCGCGGGTAAGCCCGATGCTTCCAAAACCTTGCGCCCCTCCCCTTCCATCTCCTCCAACAATCGGTTGGCAAAATTCCAGTCAAGTTGATCCAGGCGGCTGTATGCACTGCGAACGAAGTCGAACGCCAGGGGTGCCGCCAGCAGGCCGAAGGTCGATCCGACACCGGCGCCGAAGGGCGAAATCAGCGCGGGCAAACGAAGAATCTCGGCGACGCGATATCCGTGCACGGGACCCGCTCCCCCGAAGGCGTACATCGGCATCCGCCGTGGGTCCTTGCCTCGCTCGCCCAGATGTGCGCGTGCGGCGTTGGCCATGTTTTCATTGACGATCTGATGAATCCCCCACGCCACTTGTTCGAGTTTCATCCCGAGGCGCCCGGCCAACTCGGTCAAGGCGCTTCGCGCCCCTTCGAGATCGAGCACCATCTTGCCGCCGAGGAAATAGTTCGGATCGAGATAGCCCAGAACTAAATCGGCGTCCGTGACGGTAGGCTCAGTGCCGCCTTGACCGTAACACACCGGTCCTGGCTCTGCGCCGGAGCTATCGGGCCCTACTTTCAACAGCCCCAGACTATCGACTCGCGCGATGCTCCCTCCCCCGGCGCCGATCTCGATCATGTCAATCACCGGGATTCTGACTGGCAAACCGCTCCCTTTGCGGAAGCGGTATACCCGGTCCACTTCAAACTCATGTGTCTTCAACGGTTGGCCGTCCTCGATGACGCAGAGCTTTGCCGTGGTCCCGCCCATGTCGAAGGACAGCAAGTCTTTGTGGCCCGAGAGCACTCCCGCCCGCGCCGCCGCGAGAGCGCCGGCCGCGGGCCCCGATTCGAGAAGTCGAACGGGGAATCGCGAGGAGGTTTCGCGCGTGGCGATCCCCCCGCTGGAAAGCATGACAAAAAAACTCCCCATGAAGCCGATGGCGTCCAGACGACGCTGTAGCTGCCCGAGGTAGTCAGCAACTCGTTCCTGAACGTAGACGTTGGCCAGCGTCGTGCTGGTGCGCTGAAACTCGCGAATTTCTGCGACCACTTCGGAACTCAGGGAAATGCGGACTTGCGGCGCCACTTCAGCAATGATCTCCGCTGTGCGCTGTTCGTGGACCGGATTGCGAAAGCTATTGAGATAACAGACTCCGATGGCCTTGATCCCCTTGTCACGCAGTTCGGCCACCAAGCGGCGGACGAAAGCCTCGTCCAACGCTTGCAGGACGCTGCCATCAGTCGCAATGCGCTCTGGCACGTCAAACCGCAGGTGCCGCGGCACGAGAGCCTTAGGCAGCTCCAAATTGAGATCGTAAAGTTCGTAACGATGCTCGCGACCGATCTCCACGGCATCACGAAACCCGGCCGTCGTCAGCAGAGCGGTGGGGGCGCCTTTGCGTTCGATCAGCGCGTTGGTCACAAGCGTCGTACCGTGGATGAGGGTTCCCCGCGCGCCCCTCGCGACGACAGCGTTTTCGAGCGCGGGGCGCAAAGCGACCTCTACCGCCCGGCTTGGATCGCCGGGAGTGGTGAGCGTCTTACCGATGACGGCCGCACCATCCTCCCTGACCAACAGCATGTCGGTAAATGTGCCGCCGATATCGATGCCGACTCTGTACATGAGAAGATCAAAGTGCAAGGTTCAGAGCAGCGAATCAAGACTTTCGCCTACCCACCGGGCGATCTGTGTGCTTTTTCCTTGAACTTTGAACATTGGACCTTGAACGGTTACTGGGCGAAAAGATCCAGGAGACGCTCGGTTTGATGCGCGGCGGCCGGTCGCAGCAACGGTATTTTCACACCGGCGTCCCGGTATTGCTGGACCCGCTTCTTGACTTCTTCGGGAGTGCCGCTCGCCGTCATTCCCTCGACATAGGAGTCGGGAATCGCCCTGATCAGCCCTTCCATTCCTCCCTCAGCGTGCGCCTTTTCGAAAAGCGGGATGTCTTCTTTCTTGATATAAGGCTCGCCGACCCGCATCTTCGGGCCTGCGATGAACGGGAGTTGTATCGGATCGAGTTTTGTGGCGACCTCCCAGCGGATTGCATCGAGAGCTTTCTTGTGGTCATCTTCCATCGAGCAGTTGATAATCTGCGCCACCTCAAATTTTGAGAAATCCCGGCCCGCTTTTTCGGCAGACTCTTTGACAATTTTCAAGGCATTCACGGTGTATTCCGGTGAACAGACGGCGTTCAAAACCACACCGTCGGCGACCTCTCCCGCGAGCCGAAGCCCGACGGAAGCCGTCGCCGGCACATAAACGGGGATGTTCGTCCGGCGAGGTTTCCAACCGAGACCCACATTACTAAAATTGACGTACTTGCCGTGGTACGAGACTTTTTCGCCCGTTAGAAGCAAGCGTATGGACTCTATATATTCTCTGAGCACTTCGGGAGGCTTCGCGCCGACTTCGGTCCGCAGTGCATGAACGCGCGCATGGCTATTGGTGCAGGCGCCCGGCGCAAGGGTCATCCGTCCCTCTGTCAACTCATCGAGTGTCGCGAGCGACTGGGCCATGACGACGGGCCCGCGTAAACGCACGATCTGTGTGGATCCGAGTTTAAGCCTTTTTGTGGCCAACCCAATCGCCGCCAAAGAAGTCACGGAATCGCGCATCAATTCGATGGTCTCCGAGAAAAAAGCCATTTCGAAACCGCGATCTTCCGCCTGCTGCATAACAGCAGCCATTTCCCTGACATTCGTAAACTTGCCGTAACCCAGCGCAAAGCCCACTCTGGCCATTCAAAGCACTCCTTTGGAGATTCCGACTCTGTTGTAACTCGGTCGCTGAAAAGCGATTAGACGAAGGATTATAGAACCTTTCCTACCGGAAGGCTATGACCCTGTCAACGCTGGGTCGAAAACCCGCGCTTTCTTGACACGCCATATAGCGAAAAGTATTGTGGATCATCTTTCGACCGGAAAGGCGCTTATGATGACTAACCAGACGCGATGGCTGATGGCATTTTCACTGGCGTTTGCCGATTTGGTTTGGGGTACAGATCCGCTAACGGCGCAGGAAAAATTCTTTGAAGGTAAAACGATTCGAATTGTCGTCGGCTTCTCCGCCGGCGGAGGGTTCGACGCCTATAGCCGAGCGATCGCCAGGCATATGAGTAAGCACATCCCCGGCAATCCTTCCATGATCGTCGAAAATATGGGTGGCGCCGGAAGCATGATCGCAGCCAACTACGTCTACAGCCAGGCTAAACCTGACGGCCTTACCATTGGCAACTGGATCGGCGGGCTCATCCTGCAGCAGTATCTCGGCGCCAAGGGCGTGACGTACGACGCGACGAAATTTGAATGGCTGGGCGCGCCTGTCGCCATCAGCAATGTCTGCGTGCTGACGCAGAAGAGTGGCGTCACGAGCGTGGACAAATGGCTGGCTGAGAAAACACCCGTTAAGATCGGCGCGGAGGCCGCGGGGTCCACGACTTCGGATATTCCGCGGCTACTAACGCGCTACACAAAGCTCCCCATTCAATTGATCGAAGGTTACAAGGGTGTCGCGGATGTACGTCTGGCCGCGGAAGCCGGCGAGGTCGCAGGCTTCTGTTCGAGCTGGGAGGGCACGAAGACTTCCTGGCGCAAGGTCTTGGAGAGCAAAGAAGCCGCGGTCGTGCTCCAGGCGGTTCCAAAACCCCACGCCGATCATCCCAAGGTGCCCCTCGCATCCACCCTCATCTCTTCCGCAGAAGGACGCGAGCTTTTCAAGATCGTCGTCCATGATGCTGGAGGGACCATTAATCGGCCCTATTCGCTGCCTCCGGGCACTCCCAAGGAACGCGTACAGATCCTTCAACAAGCCTTTATGGCGACCATGAAAGATGCGGAGTTTCTGGCCGACGCAAAGAAGGCGCGGCTTGACATCGACCCCGTGGACGCGCAGGAAATTGACCAGGCGATCGCGGGCATCAAAAAGCTGTCCCCCGACATGTTGGCAAAAATGAAGGAAGTGCTTCTCCCCAAAAACTGATCGGCAACAGTTTGCCTTTACGCCCGTTACGGCACGGGCGGGAATTCGAACTTGCGGGGGGCGCGCGTGGGCTGTGCCAGTCTGCGCCTGAGATGCGTGACGTCAGCAAACCTCACGCCTTGCCGCCCTTAGGGCAATTGCCAGCAAAGCACGAAATTTTAGCATGAGTAATTCCAAGGCTATTCGATCCATCGAGTTTGAGCTTAACGGAGAGCCGCGCACGGCAGATGTGGAGTCCGAGCGGCTCTTGATTGACTACCTCCGCGATGACCTGCGCCTTACCGGCACGAAGAAGAGTTGTGAGGTCGGGATTTGCGGCGCCTGCACCGTGCTCGTGGACGGCCAACCCGTCAGTTCCTGCATCACGCCGGCTTTTGAGATCCAGCGGCGCTCTGTCACGACGATCGAGGGGCTGAGCCGCGGCGGCAAACTCCACCCTATCCAGGAGGCCTTCTGGCTGGAAGGCGGTTTCGAGTGCGGCTACTGCACGCCGGGAATGATCTTATCCACCGCCGCCTTGCTCGCTGAAAATGCGGATCCGAGCGATGAGGAGATCAAGCGCTACCTGAGCGGCAACATTTGCCGTTGCACGGGTTACGCCACAATCTTGTCTTCGGTCAAGCGGGCCGCCGCACTCATGCAGGGATCGACGGCAACTGCTCCTGAGGGGCGGGATGACAAGAGGCTTGATGGTCTGGCCAAGATCCGCGGCGATGCGATTTACACTTCCGACGTGACGCGCCCCGGCCTGCTCTACGCGAAGATCCTGCGCAGCCCTCTGCCCCATGCGAGGATCACGCGGATCGATTCCACGGCCGCGGCAAGTCTGTCCGGCGTCATGGCCGTACTCACCCGCGATGACCTGAGGAATGTGAACCCCTACTATGGCCCTTTGGTAAAAGACCAGGCGATCGTTGCCTTGGACAAGGTGCGCTTCGAGGGCGACCCCGTGGCCGCGGTTGCAGCCATCAGCCCGGCCATAGCCGAAGAGGCAGTAGGCTTGATCTCCGTGGATTACGAAGAGGTCACTCCCCTCCTGACCATCGATGAAGCCCTGGCCAGCGATGCCGTCACTATCCACGAATTTACCAGCGAGCTGGGAGAAAAATTCCCCGGCTATCCCAGCGTCGACGAAGAAGCGAAAAGACATCGCAACGTCAGCTTTCATTTCGGTTGGAGCAAGGGCGACATCGTCAAAGGCTTTGCCGAGTCGTATCGCACGTTCGAGCATGTTTTCTCCTTTCCCAAGGTGGCGCACTACTCGCTTGAGCCCCACTTCGCGCTCGCCGAGTGGCAGGAAGGCAGAGTAACCGTCTGGAGCAGCACGCAGCATCCCTTCTTGGCTCAACAAGAACTCGCTGAGATTTTTAATCTGCCAAGGGACGCCGTCCGGGTCATCGTCCCGTATGTCGGGGGGGCGTACGGGAACAAGAACCACACGAAGTATGAGCCCCTGGTCGCCGCCCTGGCGCACAAGGCCAAGCGCCCTGTCCTGCTCTCCCTTACCGCGGAAGATACGTTCCGGACCGTAAGCAAGCCGGCCATGCGCTTGCGCATCCGGACCGGCGTGAGTCAGGACGGCCTGTTGCTGGCCCGCGAATGCATGATTCTGGTTGACGGCGGCGCTTACTCCGATGCCGGTCCCCGCGTCACGCAAAAGGCCGGCTACCGCGCCCATGGCCCCTATCGCATTCCCAATATCAAGTCCGATGCCTACACGGTCTACACGAACACGGTTCCCGCGGGGGCTTTTCGCGGCATGGGCACGCCGCAAGTCGTCTGGGCCTACGAATCGCAAATGGACATGATCGCCCACGAGATGGGCTGGGACGCGGTGGAATTTCGCCTCAAGAACCTCATGGAAAAAGGAGATGATTTTTCACCGGGCGATACGCCTGTGGACTGTGACATGAAAGAGGGCTTACGGCAGGTGGCCCAGGAAATCGGTTGGGGCGGCGCATTGGCGGCGGATTGCGGCATCGGGGTGAGCTGCGCCCTTAAGGACGGCGGCGGCAACTACAAGATTTCCGAAGCGCGCGTCGAAGTGGATGCAGACGGCAACGTCACGCTCTTTGAGGGAACGGTTGAGATCGGCCAGGGGGCCAACACCGCTCTATGCAAAATTGTCGCGCGTGAACTCGGTCTCGCACCGCAAGCCATCCGGCTCGCATCCCTCGACACATCCCACACGCCGCTTGATTTCGGCACCTACGCGAGCAGCGGCACGACCGTCATGGGACTCGCTGTACAGCGGGCGGCTCAGTCAATCCGGGACCAGCTCATTGCGGGTGCCCAGAAATTGAGCGGCCGTTCGGATGCCAGCCTTGAACTGAGGGACGGGCTGATCCGCGTCGGCGAATCCGCCCTCCGCTTCAGCGACATTGTGCGCCGGTTGCACGGCGAGCATGGTATCATTACAGGCCACGGCCGCTACGAAAGCGAGCGAGATCAGAGGACGATCATGGGTGCGAAAGCGCCCTTTTGGGAAGTCAGTTGGGGAGGGGCCAAAGTCAAAGTTGACCGTGAAACGGGTGAGATTAAAATCTTAAAATTTGTTTCCATTGCGGACGCCGGAAAGGCGATCAACCCGCAGCAGTGCCACTCGCAGGAGGTCGGCGCCGTCATGCAAGGGATCGGTCAAGCGCTGTTGGAAAAGACCGTGTATGAGAACGGCATCATGGTCAATCCGAATCTAATCAATTACCGCGTCCCGTCGATGCATGACCTGCCGGAGCAGCTTGTAACGCTTCTATTCGAGAACGGCAACGGGCCCGGTCCCTACGGCGCCAAAGGCATGGGCGAAAGCGGCCTTCTTACGGTGCCGTCGGCCGTCGCGAATGCCCTGTTTCGCGCCGTCGGCGTCCGCTTAACCGAGCTGCCGCTCACACCGGAAAATGTTTGGCGCGCTCTGAACCGCAGGGAAAAGCCCCGTGCCCATTAGAGTCGATCCCGGCAAGTGCGACGGCTGCGGCATCTGCGTCTACGATTGCGGCGCCAATGTATTTCGCTTCACGAACAAAAGAGATAAGGTTTTCCCTTACGGCAACAAGCATTGCGTGAACTGCTTTTTGTGCGAGCTGGTCTGTCCGGAAAAAGCCATCGAAGTCGTTCTGGTGCCTGCCAAGAATAAGG
>JBFJTQ010000035.1:0-9501 GCA_041625275.1 Binatia bacterium
CAGGCCGCTCATGGCCTCCGCAACACGCCCGAATCCAGCTCGGCTCTTGTAAGGACCCGTCTGCCCGAAGCCGGAAATCCGCAGCAGAATGATACGCGGGTCAATCGTTTTGATCGTTTCGTAGCCCAGCCCCCATTTCTCAAAAGTCCCCGGCCGATAGTTTTCCACGATAACGTCTTTTCCACGGATGAGATCCTTGAAGACTTCCGCTCCATCGGGTTTGCCAAGGTCGAGGGTGACGCAGCGCTTGTTTCGCGCCACGGATTTCCACCAAAGAGGGATACCGTCCATGATGGGCTCGAGCTTTCTCTGGCCGTCGCCGTGCTTTGGATGCTCGATTTTGATGACATCGGCCCCGAAGTCCGCTAACAAAACCGTCGCGAAGGGCGCCGCCACCATATTGCCTGCGTCGATGACGCGAACCCCCGTGAGCGGTTTCTTATCGCTCCTTTGAGTCAACGGAAAATCAAAATGTTCTTTGATGTAATCAGCCATGATCATTCTCTTTCCTCACTCTCATTTCATACCTGTCAGCAATCTTCCGCAAGACAGCTGCGCTCGGGGCTCCTTGCGAAAGCTCCATCAAGCAAAAAACCGCGTCTGGACTCTAACTTCAGTGGACGCCCGGGCACGGCATCGCTGCGTACCTTACACCAAACGGGGTCCCATTTTAAGGGCCCTAATCAGCGTCCAACCATGGATCGAGAGCGCCTTGCCATCCAGAATCCGTTTGACGAGACAGTCATGGCCCCATAGAATCCCGCCAATTCCAATCTCGCGCGGAGGAGTCAAAATGGCTGATCAAGCAAAGGTCGTCACCGGCATTGGCAAGGCAGAATTGCATCGTATTCTCGTGCGCGGATACGATCTTAACAAGGAGTTGGTCGGGAAAATAACTTTTACCGACATGACCTCCCTCATTCTGCGCGGACGCTTGCCAACTTCCAATGAGGCGAAGATGCTGGATGCGCTCCTTATTATTCTGGTCGAGCATGGCATGGTCTCTCATGTCATCGCGGCGCGGCTCGTTTACCACTGCGCGCCGGAAGCGATTCAGGCTGCGGTCGCCGCTGGGCTTTGCGGCGCCGGTAGTGTCCACCTGGGCTCTTCAGAATGGTCGGCAAAAATGCTCGTTGACGCGCTACCCCCTGAGAGTCAGGTGTCGGACCTCGATGCGATTGCGGCATCGATCTTCGATGACTATTCAGCGCGAAAGCAACGGTTGCCTGGGATCGGCCACCGCACCCACGCCGAGGGGGATCCGCGCGCCGACAGGTTGTTCGAAATCGCAAAGGAGACGGCAATCTACGGCCGCTATTGTGAGCTGTTACAAAAGCTTTCTCAGGTCGCTAGCGAGCGCCGGAAAAGACTCATACCGGTCAATGTGACGGGCGCCATCGCGGCCATCGCCCTGGACATGGGTTTCCCGTGGCAAATCACCAAGGCCTTTGCCTTGATCGGCCGCACATTGGGAGTCATGGGCCATATCGCAGAGGAGATTCGCAATCCCATGGCAACGCAGATCGACGCAGCCATTAAACAGGCACTTGTTTACGAGCCGTACCGGACATAAAAACTGGCTTCTTGATGTATAGGGGCTCGTTTTAGGTAGCCAAGCGGCGCGACCTCCGGGCTTGTGATTTATGGCTGTCAGGTCGAGCAAAATGGACCGGGAGATGTTCAACTCAATCCCCATTTTTTTGAGGGTCCAGTGGCCGTTTCGTTCGAAGCATCATCTCCAGAAACTCAAAATAGAGCGCCGCTTTCCCGGAAGTTAAGCCCTCCAGGCAGGGAGATCGGCTGAGTTCCGACGTTGCCATTACCAAAATAGAAGGTAAATGTGCGCTCTTGGCGCAGGCGGTGGTCTTCGATACTGCGTTCCGTAACGCCGATTGTCAGCAAATGTTTTACTGGCGGTATTTAAGTCCCGAGTGATATAATTGAAAAGTTTAAATTTCTGGCCGAATAGATCTATAGAGATGGCCAAAATTTACTATAGAACCAGCCCCAAAACGTCGTTTAAGTTGGTTTTCTGCTCGATGGCAAAGGTTTTCTCATTTCGAATCTGGACCGGGGCAACGCGGCTTCTCGGATGGGTGAGCGTCTAATACGACAGCAATCGTCGCGACGGAGGTGAATGTTGGAGCCCGCAAAAGTCATCGCTTATTTCTCAATGGAAATCGCGCTCCAGGTCGAAATGCCGACTTACAGTGGGGGGCTCGGTGTCTTGGCGGGAGACACGATTCGCGCGGCTGCGGATCTCAGAATACCCATGGTCGGCCTCACGCTGCTTCATCGCAAGGGCTATTTTCACCAAATTTTGGATGCCAACGGGTGGCAAAGCGAAACACCCGAAGAGTGGTTCTTGGAGCGTTTCTTATCAGAGATGCCGGCGCGCACTTCCGTCACCATTGACGGACGGACCGTTCACCTTCGCTGTTGGTGCCTGGAAGTCAAGGGTGCGGGCAACTTTCGCGTTCCCGTTTACCTACTCGATAGCGATTTTCCGGAAAACGCCGAGTACGATAGAACCTTGACTCACTACCTCTACGGTGGCGACCAGTATTACCGCCTCTGCCAAGAGGTTGTCCTCGGCATAGGCGGCGTTCGAATGCTGCGCGCCTTGGGGTACGACGACATAGAGCGTTTTCACATGAACGAGGGACACTCGAGCCTGATCGCCCTCGAGCTCCTCGACGAACACGCGCGCGCCGCGAAGCGATCAGTCATCACACGGGCCGATATCGAAGCCATTAGAGAAAAATGCATCTTTACCACGCATACGCCTGTGCCGGCCGGGCACGATAAATTTCCACTCGATCTGGTGACTCGGGTTCTCGGACGTCAGGACATTCTGGAGCTCCAAGACATCTTTTGTTTTGAAGGTTTCTTGAACATGACCCACCTGGCCCTGAACGTGAGCCACTATGTTAACGGCGTAGCGAAAAAGCATGGCGAGGTCTCCCGGCTGATGTTCAGCGGCTACAACATCGACGAGATAACCAATGGGGTGCACGGTGCGACCTGGACATCGGAACCGTTCCAGGAGCTCTTTGACCAGTATATCCCGGGCTGGAGGCAGGACAATTTTAATCTGCGCTACGCTCTCAGCATTCCCCGGCGCGAGATCTGGAAAGCGCACGCGCTTGCCAAGACTCTCTTGCTCAAGCGAGTGAAGGAACAAACCGGTGTGTCGATGAATGTGGAGTCTCTTACCATTGGCTTCGCGCGGCGGGCCGCGACGTACAAGAGAGCCGACCTGCTCTTCAACGATTTGGACCGGTTAAAGAAAATCGCCGCCACCAGCGGTCCGTTTCAGGTCATTTTTGCGGGCAAGGCTCATCCTCAAGATCACGGGGGAAAAGAGGTCATCCGAAATATTTTCGGCGGCATGGCCGCACTGCAAAAAGAAGTGAAAACCGCCTACCTTGAGAACTACGACATGAGCCTGGGCAAAATGTTGACGTCGGGGGTCGATTTATGGCTCAACACGCCGCAACCGCCGCTCGAAGCTTCGGGGACGAGCGGCATGAAAGCCGCTCTCAACGGTGTTCCCAGTCTGAGTATCCTCGATGGCTGGTGGATTGAAGGCTGCATCGAGGGCTTGACCGGCTGGGCCATCGCAAACAAGCGACGCGACACTTTTGGCGACGAGCGCGCCAGGGACGCGGCTTCTCTCTACGACAAGTTGGAAAAGTCCATTTTCCCTCTTTACCTGCAAAACCGGAGCGGTTTCCTCGACGTGATGCGACACGCCATCGCCCTCAACGGCTCATTTTTCAACACCCACAGAATGGCGCAGCAGTATGTTCTCAAAGCCTACTTCTGAGACGTTTTGGCGGGCTCCAAGACTTCGCCTATAGCTCTCAAAAAGAAGAAAAGCACAACTTCCCTTCTTAGGTTTAAGAACCGGCAACCTTGGCGCTTCCCTTCTAAGCCGCGTTTTTTCGCTGTTGAAACGGCACCATAGGGTGATGAAGTCCTGCTGGCATATGTTTTGCCGCTTTCCAGGCGAATCAGTGTGTCTCACCGACCAGCTAGGCTCAAGATCGCAGATAGCCAGAGTCTTTCTGGAACCTGCAAACTTTTCGTTTACGTTACTCTGACGGCAAAACGCCTAAAAAAGGAGAGAACCAATGAGGCTTGAAATTCCTTATCACGATCTGAGGAGCTGGATCGATCTGGCCGGTGAAATCGGCGATATTCGAGGGGTGGAGGGCGCCTCGTGGCAGGAGGAGATCGGTATGGCGTCGGAACTACTGAATCGTCGCGATCCCTCCCCGGCGGTCCTCTTTGACAAGATCCCCGGTTATCCTCAGGGGCATCGGCTTCTGGTCAACTTCTTTTCTGGACGGCGCAAGAACATTACCCTGGGCCTACCGGCCGGACTGAACAATGTTCAACTATCAGAGGCCTTCACGGAAGCGTTCCAGGAGGCCAAGCCGATTCCTTATGAGTTTGTCGATGACGGTCCGATACTGGAGAACATCCAGATGGGCGACGATGTCAATGTGCTTTCTTTTCCCTCGCCCCAATGGCACGAACTCGATGGCGGACGATACATCGGCACGGGCAGTTACAATATTACACAAGATCCGGACGAGGGATGGGTCAACCTCGGAACCTACCGCGTCATGGTGCAAGACGAAAAAACGGTCGGTTTTTACATTTCCCCGGGAAAGCATGGGCGGATTCACCGCGACAAATACATGGCCCGCCAGCAGCCGATGCCCGCCGCGATTGTCGTGGGCGGCGATCCCCTGCTCTTTCTCATGACTTGCAGCGAGATTCCCTACGGTGTCTCCGAATACGACATCGTCGGCGGGTTGAGAGGCAAGCCCTATCAGGTCATCAAAGGGAAAATCACTGGCTTGCCCATACCCGCAAACGCAGAGATCGTTTTGGAAGGGTTCGTTGAACCAGAGAAGAGGATGCCGGAAGGCCCCTTTGGCGAATGGACAGGGTACTACGGCAGCGGCCTGCGGGACGAACCCTGCATGGATGTCAAGGCGATTTACTATCGCAACAATCCCATCATGCTGGGGTGTCCGCCGCAGCGGCCACCTGACGAAATCGCTCGCTACCGAGCGATACTGCGGTCGGGATTATTGAGGCAGGCGTTGCAGAAAGCCGGCCTTTCTGGGATCAAGGCCGCGTGGGCGAGCGAGATCGACAATACGCGCATGCTTCTCTGTATCGCCATCGAACAACGCTATGCCGGCCATGCGACCCAGGTAGGCCACGTCGCCTCCCAGTGTCATGTGGGCGCGTACGCCGGGAAATATGTCGTGGTCGTTGATGATGATATCGACGTTTCCAACATCGAGGAGGTGGTCTGGGCCATGATCACACGATCCGATCCGGCCACGTCCATTGACATTATTCGCAACGCCTGGTCCACGCCCCTCGATCCCCGGATACCGCCGGAGGATCGCGCCAAGGGACAAATGACCAACTCCAGAGCGATCATCGATGCCACGCGCCCCTTTGCCTGGCGAGACAAATTTCCGCCGGTCAATATGCCCAGTCCCGAGTCCGCGCGCAAAGCGCGCGAGAAGTTTTCTTACTTGCTGGAAGGCTAGCCAGAAACAAAGAGGAGGATCCCATGTTGCCTTTTCGCCACCACGTTTTTATCTGCACTAATCGCAAACCCGACGATGACGGTTGCTGCGCTGCGCGCGGATCCGAAGAGGTGCTGCAGAAATTTCGCGCGGAAATTGCGCGCCGCAAGCTCCAGAGCGAGATTCACGTCACCGCTTGCGGTTCTCTCGGCACCTGCGGCCATGGGCCTAACATGGTCGTTCATCCTGACGGCACGTGGTACTCAGGCGTCTCCGTCGATGACATTCCCGAACTTGTCGAGCAGCACCTCCTGGGCGGTAAAGTGGTCGAACGGCTCGCCTGGCTCGACCGTGATAAACTGCACCAGACGATCGCTGAGAACCGGGCAAAAGCACAGGCCAAGAGGGCGGGTTAACATCCACGCATAACAGGCGGCGATCAATATTACTTCTTGTAAAGCGGGGCGATGAATCCCGATCGCTCGATCCGCTTTACAATCGATGCGTCAATGATAAGGTTCGGATCGGTCTGTTTGGCCTGGGGATAAGCGAACGAGAGTATATCTAACGCAGCCTTGATGATATCCAGCGAGGGTGCAGGCACTTGTTCCAAAACGGAGCTCGTGTACTGGTAGGTTTCCTCCAGTACCTCGTCCTCCACTCCCCGCATGTATTTCTTCATGGCGCTGAGGCTTTTTGCCTTGTCGGTTTTATAGATTGCAATCGCTGCAATCATGGTTTTCAGAACTTTCTCTATGAGCTGCGGCTGTTTGTTGATCGTTTCCCTCAGCGTCGTGACCGTATTGTAAGGATAAACGACTCCGAGCTTGTCATAGTCGGCCAGTTCGTGGTATCCCATTTTCCGCGCGATCAAAGTTGCCGGTATCGTCAGGGATGCTGCATCCACAATGCCGCGATCCAAAGCCGGCAGCGCGAGCGCCGCCTCCCCAATAGCCAACAACTTGACATCGCGATCAGGTTCAAGGCCCAATTTAGCCTTGAGCACGTAGCGCACCATCTGATCGCCGAACGCCCCCGGCCTGCCGGTCGCGACAGTCTTGCCTTTCAATTGCTCGGCGGTTTTGATGGCTGCCTTTGTGAACAACGATGACCCGACCTTGTTGACGGAAGTCAATACGATCACCTGGTCCTTGGATGCGAGAATGTGCGACGTCAAAGCCCCGGTCCCCGTGGCAACGATAAATGGCGCTTCGCCGCTGACTAATAATTGCTGCGGTCGAATCCGGCCTGCGTAGATAATCTTCATATCCAGCCCGTATTTCGCGCCCAGGCGCTCTTCCGTCGCGACCCATAACGGTGCGTACGCTCCGGAAAAGGACGAATACGCCACCGTCACCGGCTCCAGTGAAGACGCAGCGATGGCTAAAGGGGTGGCACTTAGCCAAGCACAGACAAGACAAACACCCATCCAAATCGTTTTCTTGTCCAACATCAGAGCCCTCCGCTTTTCGCTTTTCAATTCTTCCATAGATGACATTAAAAGATCGTTACAGCTCGATGCATATCATCTTCAATGATTGAATTGAAACCGGACGGGTACCACATGGTCATTGAAAATGCGTGCCGCCACCCCCGGATAACGTTCGGCTAGCAAGCCCACTGCGTACAGCAGATAGGTCGAGTCGATGTAAGTGTTCGGATTTTTCGGCCGTAGCACCTCGTAGCGGGAACGGTCGCGAGCACCCGGATGCAAAATATAGGCAGCATAGGGATTATAGATGAACACGCCCCCGGTTCCGATCAGCGTGCGCGCTTCACGCAAATCCTTTCCATAGTGCATCCATGCCTCGCCTTCCCGCGTAACGATTCTCTCCCGCTTACCGACATGGCGCTCGATGGCAAGATCAACCGCCGCCCGGGACAAAATGGCGTCTGCAGCGGCATGCCACGGCATCTGCGGGATACGGTCGGTCTCTTGGGCGATTTGCTCGATGTAGTTCACCACCTCTTCCGGACCAATTGCGAGTTTCGGAAATGACTGACGAAACTCTCTTTCTAAATACTCTGCCCCAACTCGAGCCAGGATCGTACCCGCGTTAAAGCGGATTCCCAAATCCCCTTCGACCGTTCTCTTGGCAAAGGGTTCGGCCAAACCTTGCTCGAACAGGTTCTCTCCCATGGGCTTGCCATATCCGATGGAGTGAACATCCGTGGTCGCGCCGCCGACGTCAACCACCAGCATATCGCCCCAACCTGGCACTCCATTGCTTCCTTGCGCCCCGAGGCTCACCCCTTCGAGCACGGCCATGGGCGTGGGGAGAACCACTGGGACAACCTCCCGAATCCTTTCCAACCCCTTGGCCTCGGTAATTCGCTCAATAAACAATCTTCGAATCTCTTCCCGCGCCCCATTTACGCTGACCTCTCCCGGTCGCGGCATCACGTTGTCCGCGCACCGGACATCTTTGCCGCCAGCGGCCAGAATATCGCACACCTCCCGTGTGACCAGAGTGTTTCCTGCCACGACGATGGGCACGGATAACCCGCTACGTGCCAACAAGAATGCATTGTGCAAAATGGTTCCTGAGTCCCCACCATCAGCTCCACCAGTCAAGAGAATCATATCCGGGCGCATGCCCTCGAGCTTTTGAATGGCCTTGTGATCAAGCTTGAAGGCTAGCGAGCCAACAACTTTAGCTCCAGCCCCCAAAGCTGCTTGCGTGGCCGCCTCCACGGTAAGACCAGGAACCAATCCAACGACCGCCATTCTCAACCCTCCGGCCGCACTGCTCGATGCCAAGACGAGGTAATCTTTCAAGACATCAAGACCAGCGGGAGTGCGAGGAAACAATTGACAGCCTTGGTGTAAACTCTGCAGCGCTTGCAGCAGTCCCTCGCGCACATCCGTCGTCACTGTGGAGGGCGCCTGACTCCTGCCAAGAAGCCGGGCCTTCGCGAGATCAACCGCCGTGATCTTCGTATAGGTGCTACCGAAATCGATGAGGATGGCACAAGATTTCATAAGCCGGCGACCCGTCCGGGGACTTGAGTCCCGCATCGTAGAAAAGGTTCATCTCATGGGCGGAAATTACGGGGACGAGATGCAGCACATGATAACAAGTCGGCGCAATCCTGAGCTTGCCCTCCAGCATAAAAGTATCCTCCACCACAGTGTTCGTTCTCCGGCAGCAATCATCGACCAACTCGGGCAAGCCATGAAAAGCAAGTCAGGAAGTCTGTATCACCTGAGCGATTGAGGATTCTTGTTGGCGATTGAAACGCCGTGCGTGCTTTGACATCGCGCCAGCAAACCTTGAGGGAACTTGGTGGCAAAAAGTTTTCTATCGCGGAATCCCAGGAGCGGCTGTCGTTGATCATTAACAGACTCTGACTTCAGTATCCCCAGGAAGCGGCAATTGCTTTCACCCGCTGATACTCGGCGTCCAACTCTTCGCGAGCACGGAGCTCCTTGAAGGCCTCGTCAACCAGGTCCTGCGCACAAACGCTTTGGATCTCGGGAACCTGATAATTAAGCTCCCCAAGCTTTTCCTCTTCACTCAGCATATCTTCGAAGCCCGTCGCCTTGCCGTCCAGAGGAAACGGCATCGCCTCCAAGTCCAACGGCTTGCCGCAGGAAATCTTGACTCCCCGCTCTTCCGGATCGGCGCTTTGAAGCCGCAATCGCTTTTCGAGATTGTAGATATACTCAAAATTTTTGGGCATATCGCGCACAAACCAATAGGATCGGATCATCGCTTTCAGAAAACTTCTGACCAGATCAGGCCGCTCTTCTAGGATTCGCCCCGTGGCCGCAATGATTCGTTCGGGACGCCCACTCGGGTACTGATCGGCCGGCGTCACCAGGGCATTGCACCCTTCTTTCTTGAGTTCCTCCCACTCCCACGGTTTGCACGGAATACAGTCCACCTTGCCGCTTCTCAGAGCGGGCATATGAACAGGGTAGAACATACCCCTCACC
>JBFJTQ010000036.1:0-9315 GCA_041625275.1 Binatia bacterium
AGATTCGCGGGCCGCGGATATGGATGTCGGGCCGGGCGATCGGGGGCGTTAGCACCGAACACGACGCATTTGGCTCGAGAACGTATCGCGGCAACATTCTGGTCACCACGCCGGAAGAGACGCGCAGGGCGGTACAGCGCAAGAAGGAACTCGGATGCGACATCCTCAAAGTCAACGAGTTTCTTTCCATGGATCTGGTAAAAGTGGCTTGTGATGAAGCCCATCGGCTGAACATGCCCGTAGCCGCCCACAGCTGGGACGTCGTCGGCTCGGTTACTGCGGGCGTCAACTCAATCGAGCACATCTGGTCCGTGGGCTACAGCTCCATTCCCTACGCGCCCGCCAGGCGCAAGCTCGCCGAGGACCGGCTTAGCGGAGTTATCGATCAGGAACTCGCCGGGGTTTATTACCAAACCGAAAACTACGACGCCGTGATCGGCGCGATGGTGGAGCACGGCGTCGCGTGGACTCCGACCATCGCCAAATGGCTGCGTCCCCTCTCGCCGAGCGCCGCCCGCTTTAGAGAAAGAGAAAACGACATACTGAACAACCCCAATGCTGATCTCCCCGCCGCGGTCGGCGCGGTGACCGACAATGCCTACGACAAATTGCTCAAGCGCTATACGCCCGAGCAGCTCGCTCGCGCCAGAGTCGGCTATGAAAAAGCCAATGAATTTATCCGCCGTTTCGTTGCAGCCGGCGGTATTCTGAAAGAGGGATCGGACCCGCCGCGCGGCATGGCGGCGTTGCTGATGCATGAGGCCCTGGCCATGGACGTGGAGGCGGGCGTGCCGCCGATGACCGCGATCCAGGCTGCCACGCTGAATGTCGCCAGGACTTTCAGGAAAGACAAGGACTACGGCAGCGTCGAGCCCGGCAAGGTTGCAGACCTGTCCATCGTCGAGGGGGATCCGCTGCAAGACATCTGGATGACGCAAAACGTCAAAATGGTCGTCATGGACGGAAAGGTCAACGATATCGGATTCAAAAAATACAAAAATCCGATTCCGTCTTTTTATTCCTACCAGAGCCTGCCGCTGGACCTCGAAATGTCGCCGCTCTTTCTCATCGAGGGATCCGGTCCCACGGTCATGAAAGTCCGGGGGCAGGGGGGTATGTGGCCTTTTCACCGGGTCATGCTGAACGGCGAGGCGCTGCCGACACGCTTCGTCTCGAAGAACGAGCTTGAGGCGATCATTTCTCCCGAGGCGATTCCAAAGGCGGGCACCTACATTGTCACACTCAAGTGCGAGGGAGAATCTTTCCCCGAGTCTCATCGAGCCCACCTCGTGGTGGGCTTCAAGGCATAGCGGGTCGCGTCATCGAGGACGCCGGCTCACGCTCTAGCAAAGCGACTGGGTTCGGTTTCTAAGAGCGTCATAGGGAGGCCAAGTTCTGGCAGCACACGCAAGCGAAAACATAATCGCCGCGTTGCTGTTTGACGGCACCGATCCGTTAAGAGATATCAACTCTTTTCTTCAGCCACTTTGTCTCAATCGCGCGAACCGTTTTTGCATCAGGTCAACCTTGCTTAGATAGCGGCGCAGGCCGTGAGCCCCGCAGCGCTCCCCCGGCGTCACTCGAAAACCGCGCGCGGCGAAAGTCTCTCCCCTCTTCGGTCCGCACAGGTGAATCACGGCGGCCAGTTTTTGCTTTTGAGCCGTGGACGCTTTTGCCGTGCGACCAGGACCCAGCGTTTCGACCACGCTTCGATGGAGGTGTGCGGCGGTCATCTCGACGGCATGGCTCGGAAGGGTTCGGGTGTATAAGCCGTTAAACCAGCAGGAGTTCGGATCGTACCACGGACCATCGCTCACGACAGCGTGATCCCGGATACAGTACTTTCGCGCTTGCGCGAAAGTACCGTCGGTGATTTGAAACATTCCGACCGCGCTCGAAGCCGGACGATAGATGTCAAATGGGTTCCACGACCACCGCCAACGCCAGTACGTGCGCGCCACTGGATTCCCGTCGCTTTCTACTTGAGCCAGGGCGGCAAGAAATTCAGGTGCGATTACGCTCGTAGAGTGCTTTTCAAACAACCGCCCGTAAGTCTCCCATGTGGAATCCGGAGTCTTCGACATGGATGCGCTGATCGGGGCGAAGAGCTCCGCTGGCTTGCGAATAACCTGATAGACCCAGTTGAGAATGAAGAACCCGCCGATTGCAAGAATGCAGTACAGGACAATGGCGCTCTTCCCGCGAACCGTGGCAAGGCGCACGGACTTTCGCCTCAAGTATCGAATGCCGCTATAGACGCCCCCTGTCACGTGACACCATCAAATTTCTTGTTCTCGTCGGGGCAGACCCGCGAGCATGCCCAATTATGCCAAGAACGGCGTTCCCAGGACAAGCCCGTTGTGCAAACTGTCTCAACAATCGTACGAGCAAATGGATTCGCGCGCGTCGAAAGCTAAGTTTCAGCCGCCTTGCCCCGGTACGCTGACGTGTCCGTTACAGGAAACCTTTCTCCTTGAAGAATTTCCTCGCCCCCGGGTGAAGCGGGATACCCAGAGGCGCCTCCTCCGTATCGTGGCAGAATTCTTTCATATCCACGCGAGTGTCATCGACGGGGAAATTCTTTCGCCGAGCGTAAATCGCTTCGCAAACCGCATAGGCCATCTCATCGCTCAGCCACTTATGGGTGATGATCGGCCAGCCGCTGAAATCCAGTGTCCTGACGTCTTCCTTTAACCTGGGGAATTTCTTCTTCGGGATGATCGATCGCTTGTACCCCAATGTCTCCATTCGCCTGCGGATATCGTTTTCAATGTGCAGGACCTCGTATCCGTTGGCCAAGGCCAGGTCTAACCATCGTGTTATCCCTTCGTCGAAAATGGCATCGACGCTCCGTTTAAGAATGCTGTTGCGCCTCGTAGCGCCGGAAGGATGATCGACCTCCTGGACTCTCCCTCCCCACTGCTGAATCTTTTTGAACGTGATGCCGTAGAGCGAGAGGATCTTTGTGATTGCATAGTAGGTGCAATTGGGAAAATTTGAGCGCCGGGTGGACACTCTCAGGGGGATTTTATTCTCCACGATATCCCACAAGGACTTGATCTTAAAATCCTTGGATACGGCGAAGGCGATTTTGTCCCAAGACGGGAAGGAGCCCAGGGCCCTGAGCGGAAGCTTTGTCTTATAAAACCCCTTGCCGCGGTAAGCCATGGTCACGATGGCCGATGGATTCACGTAGGCCAGATCGACGTGGCGTTTTCCAACTTCGATGGGGGCGAGCATGCCGCCCATCACCTCGCCTCCCACTCCCAATCTCAGAGGAGGGTGCAGGGTCTGCTCCTCTTTGCTGGACCAAACGGAAAGCATCACAGCGCTTCCCAAATTGAACATTTGTCTCTTGTACAGTTCCGCGGCGATCTCCAGGGTCGCCCACGCCCGCATCGCTCTCGAAGTCATTCTGGCCATGGTCATCGCTCCTCAAGGGGTCTCTTAGTGGGATCTGGCACCTATGTCAATTGTCGACTTCATGTTAAATCCGACTCAACATGGTCGCGAGATGCGGGACGCATTCGGGAAAGCGCTTTCTAAATCAATCGTCTTGTCGTCAAGCGCTCGGTGCCATTTCCCCGCAGGGTTTTCACGATGCAGAACAATCTCTTTGTTGTGAGCTGTTAGCCAGATTATTGTGACAGGAAAACAGCAACGCGTGGGGTTTACTTCATCACGCCATCGCCGGTCTTTTGCTTTGTCCTGCTCCGGGCGCGGAAAGAGGGGGCACGGCGCACCAATGGCAGAGTTCTGGGTCCGCTCCGAATACGAATCCTCGTCCGGATTTGCGCGCAGATTTCTTCCCCATCGGGTTGTGTTATCCGCGTTACCGGTATAATCTGAAAATACAAACCTACATTAGTCCACTCTCTCCTAGAATCCGATTTAAATCCAAGAATCCAGGAGGACAAAATGATAAAAACCGGCTCGGTTGTGAGCTTCGAGTACACACTTTCCGACGATAATGGAAAGGTTCTTGAATCGAATAGAGGCGAAGAACCCGTCACCTACAGGCATGGTGAGCATCAGATCATTCCGGGGCTGGAAAAGGCCCTCTCAGGAATGGACGTAAACGACGAAAAGAAGATATGCGTGCAACCGGAGGACGCATACGGGCCGGTTAATCCGGAAGGCTTCAAGGAAGTCGCGAGGACCGAGATTCCGGCAGTGGAATTGCAAGTCGGAACCATGCTTCATGCGCGCGGCCCGAAGGGCGAGGATTTTTCAGTTCGTGTTCATGAGATCAAGCCGGAAACCGTAATTTTGGATCTCAATCATCCACTGGCAGGCAAGACCTTAAACTTTGACGTCAAAATCCTGAGCATTCAGGCTGGCAAGCCGGAGTAGCCTGGCCTAAAGCAAGATGGGCAGGGGCGAGACGACTTCTATGCGTCGCCCTGGCAACGGCGAGGCCCCATGCCGAGTAACGACCGAGCACCGCTTGACCGCCTGATGTTCGGGCCAACAGTGAGCCAGACACAGTATCGAAGGAGCTTTAAGTTTTCGAGCAACTTCGCGGCACAACGCAACAGCCACGGCTCAAACCTTGCCATGGGATTGGAGTAGACACTAACGCGTGCCGACTTGCCATCAATAAGTCGGTCATAACCGCGTCCTTTAAGGCGTGAGACATAGAGTCGCACTGAACAAAGGAAGCAGAGTAAGGGCCACAGGCGGATCAAAGTTAGGGGAATACCTGAAGCGTGTCAAAAGCAACGCTTAACGCTCGGTCATCGGAACTCCGCTCACGCGATTTCGGTGATTGCGCATAGTCGTACAGGAACCGAACATTGTTTTTGCCGGCTCTAAGGGTTGTCTTCGGCACATCGAATTCGTACCAGTGCCAGCCCTGTTCCAGATAGATCTTGGACACGACGATGTCATTGAGCCTGACTTCAAGACGTTGGCAGGCTGGCCCTTTCGGCGAGTACGGCTGAACATGAAGACGGAAGCGGTAATCCTGAACAGCCGGCAGGTCCATGGTCAACTCCGACGCCAGGCCAGTCGCCCAAACGACGGACTGTTTGCCCTCGAACCACTGCTCGTCTAGAGACCAGCCGTAGTATAAGAAGCTGCGCGCTTCCGGTGTGCCAAAGTCGATGACAGCGGCTGCAGTTTCTTTTCCCGCTTCGTTTGAGGCAAGCCTGTGAATCTCGATATTTTTTTCCGTGTGATAGAAAAACGCCAGCCCGCCTGTGCCAATAACGGCGGCAGTTACCCATCCGGCGAATCCCAGCGGCCCAGTACCCCTTGTTTGAGGGCGCGAAATTAGTTTGCGCGCCACGGGAACGCCTGCCAGAAGTCCAATCAAGACGCCGCCGAGAACATCGTAGGTAAAATGGGCGCGAAGATAGAGGCGGGAGATGGCCGTCAATACCGCCAACACGTAGAAAACGGGACCCAACGCCGGCAAAAACGCGGTCAGGACTGAGGCCAGAGCGAAAGCGGCGCTGGTATGTCCGGAAGGGAAACCATGGCTCGAACGAAGTCTCGGTCGAGGTAACTGAATGAGTTCTTTCAGGATTTGCGCGGCGGTGCCAGCGATGATCAGCGCCAGTAAAACAGCGATGCCGGCTCGTTTGGTTCGTGGGTTGTTATAGCCATAGCCATGCGCTAGAAGCAGCAAACCGACAGCGCCCCCCACTGAACCGTGCCCGAAATAGCCGGCAACGTTCATGAAGATTTCGAAATATGGCGCCCTCAGCAACGGGCATCCCAGATCCATGATATCCATATCTCACGCAATTAACGGCGGCTCTTATCATAATGCTTAAACAGTCGCAAAGAGTTAGAGTCCGGGGGGCCCAGTAGACGGAAGACTCGTCCTTTCACCTCATGGCGGAATCGGCTATATCTCGATCAGCCCCATGAGAGTCTTGCTCATCCAACCGCCGATTCAGGATTTTTACGACACCGATGTGCGGCTCCAGCCGATCGGCCTGTGCTATCTCAAAGCCGCGGTCGGAAAGTATTTGCCGGATGTCGAAGTCGTCGTCAGAGACTACCACGGCGGTCACGGGCGAAGGACGGTGAAAATCCCCGAGGAGCTTCGTTATCTCAAGCCGTTCTACCCCGTTCCCGACCAGTCGCCTTTCTCGACCTTTCATCAGTATTACCACTACGGCAAGCCGTTCGAAGAAATCGAAGCGGAAGTCGCGGCGATCAGTCCCGACGTCGTCGGCATCGCATCGTTATTTACGCCCTACTACCGCGAGGCCCTCGAAGTCGCCGCACGCGTGAAAAAGAGACTTAATGTGCCGGTCGTCATGGGCGGCTCCCACGCCTCGGCGGCGCCCGAATCCTTGCTCGCTTCGGCAAACGTCGATTTTCTGATTCGCGGCGAAGGCGAGAAACCTTTCGTTGACTTCCTGGGCTACCTGATGGGACGTAAACGGATCGACCAAGTCCCGAATCTGGCCTACAAGCGCAACGGCGGCCTCGTTTTTAATCCCGTTGGCGAGAATTTCCCCATCGACGAACTCCCGCTGCCTGAGCTGAGCGATTTTGCGCCCACCGATTACCTCTATGCCGGCAAGCCGATGACGTTCATGATCACGTCGCGAAGCTGTCCCCACCGGTGCTCGTTCTGCTCGGTGCACACGACATTCGGAACCAAGTACCGGATGCGCACTTTGGATAATGTTTTTAAAGAAATCGATCTCCGCTACACGCAGGGCTACCGCGTGATCGATTTTGAGGACGACAATCTCACCTATTACCAAAAAACGTTCAAAGAGCTTTGCCGCAGGCTGATCGCGCGTTTCCCCAACGGCGAGATGGAATTCTTGGCCATGAACGGCATCAGCTACCTGAGTCTCGACGACGAGTTGTTGGAGTTAATGCGCCGCGCCGGTTTTTCTCAACTCAATCTGGCGCTCGTGAGCTCCGATAAAACCGTGCGCGAGACCACGAAGCGGCCCCACACGCTCGACGCTTATCTGAGAGTCGTGCGCAAAGCCCATGAACTCGGTTTCAAAATCGTCTCTTACCAGATCCTGGGGCTTCCCGGTGAAAGGCTCGACAGCATGATCCAGACACTGGCATTCAACGCGCGCTTGCCGGTCCTGCTCGGCGCTTCGCCGTTCTATCGGACGCCTGCTGCGCCCATCGCCCATGGTCATGACCTGAAAGAAGATGACTTTGTTCGCGCCCGCCTTACCGCCATGGCCGTCGAGACTGACTATTGTCGGCGAGCCGACCTCTACACCCTATTTGTCACCACACGTCTTATCAATTTCCTCAAGGGCCTTCCTATAGGGTCTCCCACCGATGTAAGAACTCTCCTTCGCCGCTCATATAACGATCCAAGAACCCGCATCGGCATCCACCAACTCGAAAAGTTGACGGCTACGGGCCGCCTCCACTTCTGGACCAAAAAAGGTTTCGTCGCGAACGAGGTGTTTAGGACCGATCTTTTCGCACGGGTTGTATCAGAAGCTGCCAGTGTTACCTGTCAAAATGGAAAGGCAATCTCGGTTGGCGAATTTGGGCGGCACCTTCAGGCCCAAAATCAGAGATGCGGTTCGATCCCAGCCGGGATAGAAGACGTCCCGCCTTTGGCCTTCGGCGGGATTAAACAAACCGTTTGGCGACCCAGCGACCTCACTTCATCCTAACTGCACAAAGACGCCGTGGTCAAAACAAGAACCTTTCCAGCGCTTGCACCAATAGCCTGAAATGAGCTTGGTCCAGGCACATGGCCGAGGATGTAAACAGCGTTGCACCGGACCTTGTGAATCGTATCGGCGTCTACTATACATTTCAATTAACGGTCCTGCGAGAAATGCGGGACTTTAGCAAAAGGAGGCTTTATGCGCAGGGGGTTTTTTTCGCTGTTGGTGGCTTTTGCGGTGCTACTCATGACCGGCGCGGCACACGCCCAGCCGGCGATCAAAATAATGATCCCGGCAAACCCGGGCGGCGGCTGGGATCAAACTGGGAGAAATTTGGCGGCGGCAATGCAGAGCGCCAAGCTTGTCTCGTCCGTGCAGTTTGAGAACAAAGGGGGCGCCGGTGGCACCATCGGTCTGGCTCAGTTCGTGAATTCGGCGAAGGGAGATCCCAACGCCCTCATTATCGGCGGCATGGTGATGGTCGGCGGCATTTACCTCAACGACTCTCCGGTTAATCTTTCCATGGTAACCCCTATCGCGAGACTCACAGGCGAGTATGAGGTGATCGTTGTTCCAAGTAATTCCCCTCACAAATCCATGGCCGACCTGGTCAAAGCCCTCAAGGCCAACCCGGGAAGCGTATCTTGGGGCGGTGGTTCAGCGGGCGGCACAGATCATATCCTAGTCGGTTTAATCGCCAAGGCCGTGGGCGTCGATCCGGCAAAGATCAATTACGTTGCCTTCAAAGGCGGAGGCGAAGCGATAGCGGCGATCGTCGGCGGCCACGTGACGGCCGGCGTTTCCGGCGTCGGCGAGTTTGCGGAGCAGATCAAAGGTGGTCGCATGCGCGCGCTCGCTGTGTCCGCACCCGCAAAAGAGGAAGGCATTTCGACGCTCAAGGAGCAAGGGATCGATGTCGAGTTGGCCAACTGGCGCGGCATCTTCGGGGCGCCGGGTATCACGAGGCAGCAGCGCGATGACCTGGTGAAGCTGGTCAAGGCCGCCACGGAGTCACCGGCATGGAAGGAGACCCTCGAAAAGCTCGGTTGGTCGCCCATTTTCCTTGGCGGAGACGACTATAAGAAGTTCATCGATGAGGATACCAAGCGGATTGCCGGCATTATCGATTCGCTCGGCATCAAGAAAAAATAAAAACACTGAGCGCGTGAAACTCAAGCCCGCCGAGCTCATTTTATCCCTCGCCGTGCTCGTTCTCGGGATCGCCGTCGGCGTGGAAACGACGACTTTGTCGGGCGCGGGCGGGTATGCCCGGGTTGGGCCAAACGTGGCCCCCGCGGTGGTTGCCGGGGGCCTCGTGCTGCTGGGCCTATGGTTGCTCTATGAAGCCCTGACCGGCGGGTGGCGCGACGCGATTCCGGACCAGGCCGAGGCGCGTGGTGAGCACGGCTTTTACGTCCCTGCCTTCGTCTGGGTCAGTATCGGGTTGGTGGCGCAGATGCTGTTGATCCACAGAGCCGGATTCGTCATCGCTCAAGCGGCGCTGTTCGGTTGTGTCGCGCGCGGTTTCGGCAGCAACCGGTCCGCCCGGGATCTTGCCGTCGGCATCGTCCTCGCGCTTGCGGTCTTTCTATTCTTCGTGAAATTCCTCAACGTCAACCTCCCGGCCGGCTGGTTGAAGCCGCTCCTGGGCAGCGCAGGAATCTGAAATCGGGATGACCGATACTCTACAGCTCCT
>JBFJTQ010000037.1:0-9264 GCA_041625275.1 Binatia bacterium
AAGGCGTAGACGGGGAGACGATCCAATCTGTTCTGAACGATATGCGAATGGAGTTGGACACGCAGCGCCATGGGGTGCGGTTGATGGAAGTTGCGGGGGCGTATCAGCTACGAACTGCAAAGGAGAACGCCGACTGGGTCAAGAAATTCCTGGGCGGCCGACCCGCGCGCATGGGACGGGCAACCCTCGAAACGCTGGCGATCGTCGCCTACAGGCAACCCATCACGAAAGCCGAGATCGAAGCCATCCGCGGTGTCGATGTTGACGGCATCATGACCTCTCTGCTCGACCGCAATCTCATCCGCGCCGTTGCGCGGAAGGACACACCTGGCAGGCCGTTTCTGTACGGGACAACCCCGGAGTTTCTGGAACTCTTCAACCTGAAAGATCTCACGCAGCTCCCCACCCTTAAAGAGTTGCAGGACACTTCGCTGCCTGACGAAGTCGTTTCGGGCGATGTCCCTGTCACCCAGAAGGAAGAGATCTGAACAGGTTTCCGCGTGCAAAGATTGCAGAAAATTCTTGCTCGCACCGGAGTCGCATCGCGGCGGGAGGCGGAGCGTTGGATATTGGATGGGCGCGTGAGTGTGAACGGAGTCGTCGTGCGCAAGCTGGGATCTCAGGCCGACCCTGGCAAGGACAGCATCCGCGTTGACGGCAAGCGCATTAGGCCCTCCAGCGTGCCGCTTTACTTCGCGCTCCACAAACCACCAGGCGTCATCACGACGATCAACGATCCCCGCGAGCGTCCCGACCTGACGAACTTCCTGAAGACCTTAGGTGAAAAGAAGAGAGTCTTTGCCGTGGGCCGGCTCGATTACAACTCTGCTGGCCTTTTGCTGCTCACGAATGACGGCGAATTGGCGCAACGATTGACTCACCCGCGCTTCGGCGTTAAGAAGCGCTACCACGTCAAGCTAAGCGCCTGCCCGACGGAAATCGACCTGATGCGCCTGCGCAAAGGGGTTCGCTTGGACGATGGGACGACGGCCCCCGCCGAGGTGCGCGTGTTAGAGAGATTGAAGAAGAATGCCTGGGTAGAGATTGAGATTCATGAAGGACGCAATCGGCAGGTGCGCCGTATGTTCGAAGCGCTGGGCTATTTCGTTGAAAAGCTGATCCGAGTTCGCGTCGGTGCCGTTTCCCTCGGCGCGCTTGCGCCGGGAGAGATAAGGCCGCTTTCTTCCCGGGAGGTGGACGCCTTGAAGCGCTCCGTCGGTCTGTAGCCCTTCAGCGGCCCTTTGGCTGCCGTTTTTCGCCCCTGCTTGCCCGGCGGAACAAAAAAAGAAGGGGGCACTTGCGGCGGGCCCCCTTCTAAATTCCATGATGGCAGGCGCGATGTCAGTGGCGCAGGCTGCAGAACTCCTCGTAGTCGATGAGTTCATGGATCGTCGGACGCTCGCCGCACATCGGACAATGGGGATCTCTGCGGAGTTTGAGCGTGTTGATCTCCATGGTGAGCGTATTAAAACACAACAGCCGGCCCACCAGGTGATCTCCTTTATTGAGGATCAGCTTGATCGCTTCGAGGGCCTCGATGACTCCGATCAACCCGGGAAGGACACCAAGAACTCCGGCCTCTTGGCAGCTAGGTGCCATGTCCGCCGGAGGAGGCTCGGGGTAGAGACAACGATAACACGGCCCCTTGCCCGGGTAGAAAACCGTTGCCTGTCCCTCGAACTGAAAAATGCTGCCGTGGACATTGGGCTTTTTCTCTAGGATGCAGGCGTCGTTTACGAGATAGCGCGTCGGAAAGTTGTCGCAGCCGTCAACGACAAGGTCATAGTCCTTGATGATTTCCATGATATTCGCCGACGTCAGCTTCTCCTGATAGGGGATGACCTGCACGTCGGGGTTCAGGGCTTGAAGGGTCTTCTTCGCCGAATCGACTTTTGGTTGGCCCACTCGGTCGTTGGTATGGAGAATCTGTCGTTGCAGGTTCGAAATATCGACGACGTCGTTGTCAATGATCCCTAGTGTGCCCACGCCGGCCGCCGCCAAATAGAAGGCGGCAGGGCAGCCAAGTCCGCCGGCGCCCACGAGCAGCACTTTGGCTTGCAAGAGTCTGGCCTGCCCCTCCTCGCCGACCTCGGGCAAGAGAAAGTGACGACTGTAACGGACGAGTTGCTCCGGCGTGTACTGGAAATCCTGAACCCATTTAAAGCCGGCATTTTTCCACGCCGCGTATCCGCCCGCCATGGACGAGACATTCTGGTAGCCCATTTCCTTTAGGACTTTGCCCGCCAACAGAGACCGCGTCCCACCGGCACAATAGGCGATGATCGGTGTCGACTTGTCCGGTACCGTCGTTTCGACTTTGATTTCAAGGAAACCTCGCGGCAGCGGGAGAGCCCCTTCGAGATGGCCCTCGCGCCATTCGTCCTTCTCGCGAACATCCAGGAGCACACAGGATGTGCCATTGTTCTTGACGAGATCGTTAACTTGTTGCACCGTAACTTCCGGTATATCCTTGCGCGCGTCGGCCATGAATTCTTGAAAGGTCTTGGCCATATTTCCTCCCAAAGCAGATACAGCAGCTTCTGGACCTTAGGAGTCTAAATTAGGCGTTGCCCGAAACAAAGTCAAGGTAGCCTTTTGACCCGCAAGACCGTTCGCTGTGAGCGGGAGCAGGCGACTCATGGAAAGTCTACTTTCTGAATTGGCTTTTCTTGGTCTGGCAAGTCAGGTGCGGCGAGGCAAATCGACCGAAGGCCAGAAAGCGGGGTTATGTTAGAGACGCCTTACGGGGCGCAATCGTTAGAGACGTATCGCGCCACACGGCAAAACAGATCAAACTGTTTATGGCGGGCAATCTTAATTACGCTTTGGGCGCTGCTTATGAACCTCCCGTGTTTTCAAATTGGGCTCTCTGGGCTTTGCCGATTAGCTTACGCAGATGAATGCTCAGGTGCGAACTCGAGCCAATGAGGACCCTGCCTCGCATGGCGCCGGCGGAATCGCTTGCATATCGATGAGGCACGCCTTCGACTGTCGTTCAGAAGTTATTGCCGACCAAGGGCTCAACCTTTGCCTGAGGCACGTGGCACTGAGTGCAAACAAATCTGGCGCCGCTCAACTTCCGCTCCGGTTTGCCGCCTTTGGCCTTAACCTGACTGTAGTGGCTCAGGGGAATTGGCGGAAGAGTTTTGGCTTCCTTTTTGCCAATGGTGTTTGGCTTGTCATGGCAGCCGAGGCAGGCGTTGTTGGCCGAGGTAACAGGTTGGAAGGCTTCAATGTTGTGGGGTACCTGCGGTGGCGCCCCCGGATAAGCGCGAGGAAGTACTTTTCCGGTGCCAGGAAAAGCGTCGTTATAGTCGAACGGCTCGGGTGTTGGGTCGCTGAAGACACTTGTCTTGCTCAGGCCGAGGTCTGCGTCCTTGGTAACTTTTTGTGTTTGGGCGAGGGCGAAACCTGTGACGGCTAAGAGGAGAGCCCCAAGCGCGACGTAAACCTTTTTCACTTCAATCTCCTTTTTGCGGTGTGGTTGTTCTTGTTTACGATCATGCAACAAGCCCGCTTCATGCCTTGAAGACTTTCACCGCGCACTTCTTAAAATCCGTCTGTTTGGAAATCGGGCAGGTGGCATCGAGGGTTACTCTATTGATGAAAACGCCTTCATCGAACCAGGGGACAAAAATTGCGCCTCTCGGCATGCTGTTGCGCCCGGCAGTCTCCACAACTGCCTTGATTTTACCGCGTCGGGATTCAATCCAGGCAACGTCCTTGGGCCGCAAGCCCCGGGACTTCGCGTCCTCTGGATTCATGTAGAGCAAGGCGGTTGGCATGGCGCGGTGCAGTTCCTCAACCCGCCGCGTCATAGTCCCGCTGTGCCAGTGTTCTAAGACACGACCGGTGATCAGCCAAAGATTGTAATTCGCATCAGGCACCTCGACTGGGGCTGCGTAAGGCCGAAAGAAAATCTTTGCCCTGCCGGCGAGCGATTTTCTTGATTTCGAGGTGATACCGCCGAGATTGCCTGAAGGTAGAGACTTGGCCGCGGGGCCGTAAAAATCGAAGCCGCTGCCCTTCTTGACGTAGGGATCGTACTTTTCGTTGAAGCGCCAGTGAGTCTCCTTCCCTTTCACCACGGGCCACTTGAGCCCCCGCACATCATCGCGCAGATAGACATCGAAATCCGCCAAGTCGTGCATATGGCCGCGCCCAAATTGCGCATACTCTTCAAATAAAGCTTTCTCCACGAACCAATCCTCGCCCAGGGCTGCGACCGTATGATTGTCGTAACCCTTGGCTACGGGATCGGGCCATTTAAATTTCTTGTTTGCCGGTGTGGCGAAGAGGACATCGTAAAGTGTGTCGTCGGGGGAGTAACCCATCTGCTGGGCAACCGCCAGAACGTTCGGCAACTTTCCGTCTTCAAACCCATCGGCTAGCAGGCCCGGCAGTGGCCCTTCCCCCCACACTTCCTTTAGCTTGAAGCGTTTTGAAAATTCGAGCACTTGCCAGACATCGCTGCGGGCCTCTCCGGGCGGCGGCACCTGTTCGCGCCAGAGCTGGGTGCGCCTCTCGGCATTGCCGTAACCTCCCCATTTTTCGAAAATCATGGCCGAGGGCAGGATGAGGTCTGCCACCTTGGCTGAAATCCCCGGATACGCGTCCGATACGACGATGAAGTTATCCATTTCCCGCGCCGCCTTGATCCAATGGTTAGCATTGGCGGTGCACTGAAACGGATTGCAAACCTGCACCCACGCCCACTTGACGGAGCGGTCCTCCAGGTCGCGCATGATTTTGGTGATGTGACTGCCGATCTTTGGATTGAGGGTCTTGGCGGGCAGCTTCCAAGCCTTTTCGCAAATTTCGCGGTGCTGAGGGTTATCGACAACCATATCGGCCGGTAGCCTGTGCGCAAACGTTCCTACTTCGCGAGCGGTCCCGCAGGCAGAAGGTTGGCCTGTGAGGGAGAATGCGCCGTTTCCTGGCTGGCTTTGCTTTCCGAGCAGGAGATGATTCATGTAAACCTGTTCATTGACCCAAGTCCCGCGCTGATGCTGGTTAAAGCCCATGGTCCAGAACGAAACCACTTTGCGGTCAGCGGCGATATAGAGATCGGCGAGCTGCTTGAGTTTGGCTTGGAACTGTTGCAGCGACTCATCCGGATCGCCCTTTGCCAGTTCGGCGACGAAATCCAGGGTGTACGGCTCAACGGCCTTCTTGAAGTCGTCGTAGGAAATCAGCCAATGGCCGCCGGCGCCGGCGCGGCTCCTCTGTTTTACGATGTCTCCGCTTTTCTTTCCCTGGGCGACGGCCTCGTACTTGTCCAACTCGATTTGCAGCTCCTTGGCCTCAATGTCTTTCTCGGCAGGGTTTGCAAACTTGTCCGTCCCCCGAAGCCCGTAGCCGATGTCGTAGGGACCCGTGGCAAAAACACAATGCTTGTTGACGAAATTCCAATTCACCACATTGCGCTTGATGATTTCGCGCGCAATGTAATTCTGAATGGCCAGATCTGTCTGGGGGCGGATGATGATCTCGATATCCGCGATATTCGACGTCATGTTGTGAAAGGTGCTGAGGTTGACGATCTTTACGTGTTTCGCCGACAATCGGCGGTCGGCAACGCGAGACCAAAGTATTGGATGCATCTCCGCCATGTTCGCGCCCCAGGCGATAATCGTATCGGTCTGCTCGATGTCATCGTAGTTTCCCGCGGGCTCGTCGATGCCGAATGTCTGGATGAAGCCAGCCACCGCCGATGCCATACAATGCCGGGCATTGGGGTCGATGTTGTTACTGCGAAACCCTGCCTTCATCAGCTTGGCGGCCGCGTAGCCTTCCTGGATCGTGTACTGTCCAGATCCGAAAATCGCGACGCCGGCGGGTCCCAACTCGGCGTAGGCTCTCTTGAACTGTCGCGCCATTTCGTCAAAGGCCTGTTGCCAGCTGACGGTAACAAACTCTCCTTTCTTGTCGAACTTTCCGTCTTTCATGCGCAGGAGAGGGCGGGTCAGCCGATCGTTGGCGTAGAGAATCTTGCCGTTGTAATAACCCTTGATGCAATTGAGTCCCCGGTTGACCGGCGATTTCGGATCTCCTTTTGTAGCGACGATCTTTCCATTCTTGGTGGCAATCATGATGCCGCAGCCGACACCGCAGAACCGACACACACCTTTGTCCCAACGCCATCCCTGCTCGAGTTTCTGAGACGCCGCCTGAGCGAAACGGCCCAATGGAATGCCTACCGTGGCCGCCGTCGCCGCCGCCACGCTGTTTTTCAAGAAGTCTCTGCGTGTGATTCCCATCTTGTTCTCCTTAAGCACCTTTTCTGCGTCTGCCTCTCCTTGTCGTCAGTTGATCGTGGACCAGCCTCAACCCCACGTCGTCTAACCTTTTCTATTCGCCCTCCTTCGATTCGATTCTGCCCTCCCCTGTGTCCTGTTCGAGATAATGGTAGACAAGCTCTGCGAGCAAAACATCGGGTAGAGCTTTGATTTGCTGCAAGCCGTCGATTTCCGCAGACGTTGTGTCGGCCTCCAGCGTGGCGACGATGCGTCCGGTGCGGGGATCTGTGTGATGGACGGACACTCCCGGAACGGTCTTGAGTGACGAGATAACGCGTGAGAGCCGGTTTTTTGGCACGACAACGAGTATGCCGGAGATAGCCATCAACTTAGGTCGAATAGGAAGTGAGCGAATTCACGCATCGAGTCGATTTGAAATCTCGTTGAATGTGGAAAAAAAACAGCAAATCGCATACCAAAGGCAACTCCTCGTTAATAAGAAGAAAAAGTTGATCTTCGGCCTGAGTTATTCCCATTCCTTGGAAAAATTCGAGACATGGTTCCGATTTGTGTCAAGGTCTGTGACCGGCGCGTGGAAACTCCTTGATGCACCGAGGCCCGACTGATAGTTTTAAATATTGAAATGAACATCGCATTTAAGGCTAGGCGCAATGCCAATTCTGTGTCGTCCTTGGCCTCGGCGAATCGAGCGACCGAGGTATTTTCACACCTCTCCCTACGGCGCTGCCTTTTTGCTGTGGCGCTGCTTGCTGTAAGCCTATTTCTTGCCGGCTGTGCCTCGACGGAAATTGTTAATCAGTGGAGCGATTCCGCCTACAGGCCTCGCGTCTTTAGAAGGATCATTGTCCTCGGCGTGAGCAAGCAAGCCAGCATTCGCCGCACTTTTGAAGACGAGTTCGTGTCTCAGCTCAAGGCCGCGGGGCACGACGCCGTTCCCAGCTACGGTTACATTGCGGAAGACGGCCAGGCCGGTGAAGCCGTTATCAGAGAAGCCGTGCGCAAGGCCGCCGCCGATGCCGCGATCATGACGCGCCTGCTCGGCGTAGAACAGAGGCGGCGGGTCACTCCAGGTTACTACCAGCCGATTCATCCCTATGGGTTTTATGGCTGGTACTCGTCCGCCTGGTACGGCTACTATGAGCCACCGCGTGTCTACCAGTATGAGGTCTACACGTCGGAGACGAGCTTGTACGACATGGTCAAGAACCAGATCGTGTGGACGGGCACGGCGCAGACCACCGCACCGGGTGAAGTGCGTCGGGAAATCCGCAACTACGTCGCAATTGTCCTTAACGCGCTGAAGCATCAGAGAATACTCTAGCGAGAGCCTCGAGAACCTAACCAAAGCGGAACGGAACGACTTCGTCTGCATTGCCGCGGATTCTTGATGCTCGATTGCCGCGGCGAGCTAATATCTTCGTCGAGCTGCTTGTCGAGGAGCGCGTAATTCGCTAATAGCTCTCTTCACAGGCTATTCCTCGACAGGAGGGACTCTCATGTATTACGGTTGGCGCGGAAAGATCGGCCATGTATGCCCCGCCATTTACGACACGGGGGCATATGAATTCGAACAGTTATTGCCTGAGGGTGTCATCACCGTTACGGTGACGCTCAATGTCCAACAATTGGTGGTGTCGGAATTTGAACGGGCGGCGTCGATTATGATTGAAGGCGCCAAGAAGCTTGCCGATGAGGATGCCGGTGTGGTTATCACCGGGGGCGATCCGATTATTACCATGAAAGGGGTGGGCGCGGATCAGAAAGTCATTGCCGAGATTCGGCAACTGACCGGCAGGCCCGCGAGCACCTCCATCACCACGGCGATGGATGGGCTGCGTGCTCTAGGAGCCAATAGAATTGCCATCGCCAGTCCTTACACCGAAGAACGGAACTTAGTGACCAAGAAATTCCTCGAAGCCAATGGCTTTGACGTGCCGGTGGTCAAGAGCCTCGGGATCGTTAAGAACGTGGACCTTACCCGCCTTCCTTTCCATGCCTCCTATCATGCGGCGCTTGAAGCATTCCGCAGCGGGAAAAACATTGAGGGCATTTATCTGCCATGCGGGCGCTGGCCAGTGGTCGGCAACCTTCGGGCTATTGAGGAGGATACGGGAGCTCGCGCGGTCTCCAGCATTCAATCCATGGCATGGTTTGGTTTGAAGGAGTTGGGTATCGGAGAAAAGGTTCACGGCTATGGGAAGCTGCTGGAGTCCTTGGGACGGTGAATTGAAAGGCCACCTCGGGAGATTCTTGCAGCGGGGCGCTACGGAGTGATTTTCTTCGGGGTATGCTTACGACCCTCGGCCTTGCTGCTTTCTTGCGACGGTTCGCGCGCTTCGGGTTGCGCCCGTTTTTGGGAGTAGTTCTTCACGAAGGAACCTGTACGTTTTGGTGAGAGAGCGGCTTGAGGCCGCGCGCCGTTCCGGGGAATCCTTAAGAAGCGGCGAATCGACAAAGCCGTGTTTCATCCCCTTGTAATAGACAATTTCATGTTTCTTGCCGTATCGCTTCAGCGTTTCCCTAAAAGATTCCACTTCCTCCCGCGGAGTCGTGTCGTCCGCGGTGCCGTAGTGGCCTAGTATCTTGCAGGAGATCCCGCGCAATTCCTCAGGGTCGGGAAATAGACTGTGGTGGTAAATGACTCCCGCCCGGAACTCACGCGTTCGGGCCAGCGCGAGAAGGGCAAGCCCGCCGCCGAGACAAAAACCCACGACTCCGAGGCGGCCCTCCATTCCCACCCAGGGTAGTTTCCGAAGATAGTGAGCAGCCGCCACAATCTCTGCCACCGAACGATCGACATCGAGAGAAGTCTTGGCGAGCAAAGCCGAGGCCCGATCTCGGGGAAGCTTACCGTCAAGCAGATCCGGCGACAGCGCCACAAACCCCGCACGCGCAAAAGTCCCGGTGATTTGCTTCTGAGTCCAATTCAAACCCCACATCGCCGATAACAGCACGACACCGGGCCGCCTCTCGCTGACTGCCGGTCGCGCTAGGTATGCGTTGA